>JAUWDL010000297.1 GCA_030608825.1 Gemmatimonadales bacterium | reverse complement strand
GGCCTAGTTGCCCTCGGGCATGTAGGTCATGCCGGGCACGGAGGCAAAGTCCTGGCTGTCCATGGCACGAATGAGCTTCATGCGCTTGCCCATCGCCGCCTCCCACTCCTCGCCCTTCTCGTGCTGGGCCAGGGCGGCCTGCAGCGATCCGTCGCCGTAGAAAGTGGCCATATCGTCGAACGGCACGACGTAGATCCTCAGCCCGCCGTCGCCGATGACGCCGTCGAACGCGTGTACGGCGTACCGCCACTGGACATCCGAGATGAGCTCCATCAGAGCCGCGGTGTTCTCGGCGTGGGCCTCCTGCTTGCCCGGTTTCACCCAATTGGAGAAGACCATGACATTGTTCGGCTTCTCGATCGGGTTCGGCGGCATGTAGCTGTGCGCCGCGTTCCTCTTCTGGATCGAGCTCTTCGAGCTGTAGTCGAGCTCTTCGAACATCCCGAACGCCTCCATGAGCGTCGCCTCGCCGGGCGTATCCGAGAACGCACGCATCCACTGATCCTCGTCGTCGAAGTACGCCATGTTCTCGACGGGGAAGACCAGCGTAAAGTTGGAGCCGTTCCGGAAGAACATCCAGCCGTAGTCGGCCGACAGATCGGCCAGCTCGGCGGCCTCGACGATCTTCTCCATCGCCATCTCGAAGCCGGCGGCATGGCTGGGCGAAACCTCGAAATCGATGATCTGACTGAACATCGGGCCCTCGTACTCGGCCGCCGCGTACTCGGCGTCCTGAGCAAGAGCGGTGCTCCAGCTGCCGGCGACGAGCGCGAGGCAGGCCAGGGCGGTCATGATCCTGCGCATCTCAAGCCTCCTGGGAAGGGCGGGACACGGGCACGACGGAGTCGTGCGACAACATGCTGCAACCGAATGCTGCAACCGACCGTACCATTTTCTCGTAGGATTCGGTGGACAGCCCTCCCAAAATAGGCCGCAGCCTCGGCGCGGCAAGAGATTCTAGGACAAGGAGGACGAGTTGGAGGACATCCTGGCACTCATGATTCCGATCGTTTTCATCCTCGCGATGGCTTCCGTCCTCATTCTTCGGCCCATCACGAAGCGCCTCGGGGATGCGCTGCACCAGATGCAGCAGGACCGGCACGAGGCGAGGCTCGACCAGGGCCAGCTCGACCAGATCCGTGCGCTCGTCGAGTCGGTGCAGGAGCGCGTGGAGCTCGTGGAGCAGAGACAGAGCTTCTTCGAGTCGCTGCTCGAGTCCAGAGCACAGAGGGTGCGGCTGGAAGAGGGCGTCGGCCGCTAGATCTCCGGATCCCGGCCGTGGCCGCCGCGGATCTCGGGCTGGATCGTGCAGTGGAGGATCCCAAAACGCTCTCTGGCCACTTCGCACATCTCCTGCAGTGCCCCTTGTGCGTCCGCGGAGCGCTTCAGATTCGCGTGCGCCGTCGCCGAAGTCGCACTCGGCCGTTATGGCCTCCGGCTCCTCCGCTGGGCTAGGTCGGCGGGACATAGGCGAGCAACGCCGCCAGCACGAAGATCAGGGCCATCACGAGCATCTCCCACATGACGGATCGGCGAAGCCGCCCGGCTCCCATCTCTTCCTCGAGAGCCGGCAGCAGGCTGAACTGGTTCCGAAACCCGAGCAGGCCGAGCACGACCAGGCCCGCCGCCTTCGCCAGGATCAGGCGGCCGTACGTGGTCGTGAACACCGACGTGACCGCTGGGAGCGCCGCGAGTGTTTGGATGATGCCGGTGCCGGCGATCGTGATCACCGCGAAGACCGCGATGCGGGAGATCCTTTGAGCCGCCGTGCGGTACTCCGGCGAGTCCTTGGCCTCGACGATCAGGTACAAGAGGCCTCCGAGCCAGTACTGCGTGGCCGCGAGGTGCGCGGCCTTCGCCGGGACCGAGATGGCGGGTTCTGTCGAGAGAGCATGGCCGGTCGCGCCGCTGACGAGGGTGGCGAGAAGAGCCAGGAACGCGGCGGAGCCCAGATGCCGGCCGAAGGCCAGGGTGGCCAGGGCGGCGACGGCCAGGCCTAGCCTGAGCAGCTCGAGTCCCCCGGCGCGCGTGCCGAGCAGCACCGGGATTGTCTCGAGGTCCAGAGCGTCTCCCGGGCTCACGCTCCGCAGCCAAAAGAAGAGGTGCCCAATGAGCAGGACGGGGAGCAAGAGCGCCAGAAGGTAGGCCAGCCTCGATGCGCGGCGGGATTCACCCGGCGCGACCCAGACGATGATGGCCAGCAGGCCGCCCAGGGCGAGAAGAGTGGCTACGGCGGCTCCGCGTGATAGGGCGAGCGATGGAGGCACCCCGATTCCGAGAACATCGGTCTCAGCCGGAGGAGGCTCGAACCGTGACGCTGCGTCGGGGTCCGTCTCTGCTCCCTCGACGGCTCCGGCGCGATCCGCGTCCGCCTCGTCGTCGTGGCTCGTCCGGGTCTCGCTCTCCGCCGACGATGCCTGCACCGGCACGAAGAACACGAAGGAACCGGAGACGGCGTGACCGTCTACCGAGACGGTTCGCCAAGCGACGCGGTAGGCACCGGGGGTCAACGGGGGCACGTCGGCCAGCAGCGCCCGGTCCATCGTCGGGTCGGCGCGTGCCTCGAGCGACAGATCCAGTCCCATCGGTCCGGCGAGTCGGATCTCGCTCAGCGCCTCTTCGATCGATCCGCTGAAGGTCAGCCTGATGAGCTCCAGCTCCGACGTCAGGGTGTCCCCTTCGGCGGGTTCCGATGCGATGAGCTCGATGTGTGGTCGCGTCGGCGATTCCGACTTCGATTCTGACTCGAAGAGAGCGGGATCTGCGGACGCCGCGGGTGCGTGCACGAGGCTCCCCAGCAGGGAGACCGCGACGACGGCCGCGGCTTTCAGACCGGTATTCTGGAGCATGCCCGACGATAGCACGCCGGGCAGCGACTGGCACCTGGGTTTGTCTAGGAGCTCTTCTCGATGTCCTTGCGGCCGGATACCACACCCGCTCCGACGCTGGCACCGAATACGACGGCGGTCGCCGTCCCGATGATCGGGAGGAGCCATACGAGTGGAGCGGCCGCCGCTGCCGCGGCACCTCCGGCAAGCACGGGCACGTAAGGCTTGCGGACGCCCTCCACGAAGCGGAGGCGGCTCTTCACGAACCGCCGCGACTTCGCGTATCCGAACACGCCA
>JAUWDL010000014.1 GCA_030608825.1 Gemmatimonadales bacterium | reverse complement strand
GCACGTCGCTCAGCTTCTTGCCGAGGCGGTGCGCGCGGGCATCCGCCAGGCGGGAGAGGAACAGGTAAGAGTTGATCATCCGCTTGATGCGCCGTGGGTTGGGTCTGCCCAAACCGGTGGCGAATACCTTCTGGCAGCGCTGGTCGGGCCGGAGGCCGCTTCGCCCGCCGGAACGACGGAGCGAAAGCGGCGGTAGAAGATCGGATGAGTAGCGTTCTCACCGACGGAGCGAAGGCGGAGCTGCAGCGCGAGATCGAGCGCCGTCGCGCCGAGTTGCGCCGCCTCGAGAAGAGCCTGGCTCGCTGGGAGGAGGCGTACGGCGGCAGTACGCTCCGTCCCGACGCGGACTTCACGACCGTATCCGGAACGCCCATCCGCCCGCTGTACACGCCCCTGGACACCGCCGACGACGATTATCTGAGCGATCTCGGCCTGCCCGGCGAGTACCCGTTCACTCGCGGCCCCTACGCCAGCATGTACCGCTCGAGGCTGTGGACCATGCGGCTCTTCTCCGGCTTCGCCACGGCGGAGGATACCAACCAGCGTTACAAGTTCCTTCTGGAGCGCGGGCAGACCGGTCTTTCGGTTGCGTTCGACTTCCCGACGCTCATGGGCTACGACTCCGATGACCCGCTCTCGGCGGGTGAGGTGGGGAAGTGCGGCGTCGCCATCTCGAGCCTCGCCGACATGGAGACGCTGTTCGACGGAATCCCGCTGGACGAGGTGTCCGTCTCGATGACGATCAACGGGCCGGCGATGATGCTCTACTGCTTCCTGCTCGTCGCCGCCGAGAAGCAGGGAGTGCCGTTCGAGAAGGTCCGAGGGACGGTCCAGAACGACATCCTCAAGGAGTACATGGCGCAGCATGCGTGGATCTTTCCGCCACGTCCCGCGCTGAAGGTCGTCACCGACTCCTTCGAGTGGTCGAGCGAGCACGCGCCCAGCTTCAACACGATCTCCATCTCCGGCTACCACATACGGGAGGCGGGGGCGACCGCGGCGCAGGAGCTCGCCTTCACCCTCAAGAACGGGTTCACGTACGTGGAGGAGGGGATCCGCCGCGGCCTGGACGTGGATGCCTTCGCGCCCCGTCTCTCCTTCTTCTGGGACGTCCACAACGACTTCTTCGAGGAGATCGCCAAGTTCAGGGCGGCTCGGCGCATCTGGGCCCGGCACCTGCGGGACGTGTACGGGGCGCAGAGCCCCGCGAGCTGGCGGTTGCGCACTCACGCGCAGACGGCCGGCGTGACCCTGACCGCCCAGCAGCCCCACAACAACATCGTCCGCATCGCGTACCAGGGCATGGCGGCCGTGCTCGGCGGCACCCAGTCCCTGCACACGAACGCGATGGACGAGACGCTTGCCCTGCCGACGGAGCACGCGGTCCGGGTCGCCCTCCGCACCCAGCAGATCCTCGCCTACGAGACCGGCGTGGCCAACACGATCGACCCGCTCGCCGGCTCCTACTACGTCGAGAGCCTGACCGACCAGATGGAGGAGGAGGCCGAGGCGATCTTCGAGGAGATCGACACCCTGGGTGGCGTCGTCGCCGGGATCGAGACGGGTTACTTCCAGGCACAGATCGCCAACTCGTCGAGCCGCTTCCAGCAGGAGGTGGACTCGAAGCGGCGGATCATCGTCGGCCTGAACGACTTCATCGAGAGCGACGAGGTGCCGATCGAGATTCTCCGGATCGGAGAGGAGGCGGCCGCCAAGCAGGAAGAGCGGCTCGCCGACCTGAAGGCTCGCCGGGACGGCGCGGCTGTCGAGAAGATGCTGGCACGGCTGCGTCAGGCGGCGCGCGACGACGAGAACCTGATGCCGCCGATGCTGGATGCGGTTCGCGCCTACGCGACCCTTGGCGAGATCCGCCACGCCCTCGAGGGGGTGTACGGCCGCTTCCAGGAGCCGGTTACCTTCTAGGAGCGCGCCCGAGTAATGGGGCGGCTCCTGGGAGCCGGCCCTACAGCCGGTCGCGTATTCTCTCGTAGCCCTTCTTCAGCTCCTCCATGAGCATCGAGAGCGCGGCCTTGACGTCGTCCGACGCGTCGTCAGCCTCCTCGCCGGCGGCCCTCAGCTTCCCCTTGAGCCGGTCCCACTTGTCCTCCAGCTCGTCCCACTCGTCGCGGGCTTCGGCCTTGGCGAGCGCCGCCTTGACCCTCAGCTCATCCCGCTGTTGCTCCAGCTTCGCGGTCAGCTCTCGCAGCTCGTTCCGATCCATACCTGTCGCTCCGTTTCCTGTCTCAGACTTCGTGACGACCTCGTCGCCTCCGTTTCGATCCTGTCTTCAGAGTTCCTGGCGCGCTCTTGGCTTCTCAACTCTTGGTGGTCGGCGTGGCTGGCATGTCTGCCGCCGGCAGCTGAGAGGGTGCCGCGGGCGTCTCCTGAACAGGCGCCAGCTCGGGTCCCAGAAGCACCCCGATCCACCTCGTGTTCTCCCGCAGCTCCAGGGCGCGCTTGAGGATGACCGTGAGAGGCACCGACAGGAGCATGCCCACGGGGCCGAGAACCCAGCCCCAGAAGACCAGCGACAGGAAGACGACGAGGGTGGAGAGCCCCATCCCGCGGCCCATGACACGCGGCTCGATGACGTTGCCCATCAACGTGTTGACGACCAGATAGCCGATCGCCGCCGCCAGCCCTGTGCCGGGTCCGAGCTGCAGGTAGGCGAACAGGACGGCGGGTATGGCGGCGACGTAGGAGCCGATGGTCGGAACGTAGTTGAGCACGAAGGCGAGCAGTCCCCACAGGAGGGGGTAGTCGACGCCGAGAAACGTGAGCCAGGCAGCCACGAGACCTCCGGTGCCCAGGCTCACCATCGTCTTGATGCCGATGTACCGCCGCACCCCCTCCGAGAAGCTCGAGAACGTCTCGAAGGCGGAGGCGCCCTCGGTCTCGCCCAGGGCCGCTCGCAGCTTGATCGGGAACCCGGAGACCTCGATGAGGATGAAGATGATCGTGATGAGGATCAGGACCGTGTTCGTCAGCACGCCGCGCAGGGCGACCAGGATGATGCCGACAAGATCGAGGATCTTCCCGAGCTCGAAGTAGCGCAGGAGGAAGTCGCCCGACACGTCGAGCCCGAAACCACGCACCCAGCTGAGCAGCGCCTGGATCTCGATCTCGAGTCGCCGCTGATAGAGCGGCAGCCCGCGCGTGAAATCGAAGATCGAGGAACCCAGCAATGTGCCGACGCCCGTACCGACGCCCAGCAGTCCGAGCACCACGATCGTGACGGCGAGCCAGCGGGGAAGACCGATCTTCCGCAGGAAGCCTAGGGGGCCCGTGCAGAGGACGGCGATGAAGATGGCCAGGAAGAACGGCACCAGGATCCCTGCGGCCGCACGCATGCCCGCTATCAGAACGACGAAAGCCGCTGCGCTGATCAACATGCCTCGGCCGGCCGGCCGCCTGCGCTCCCTTGAGGTTCGAAGTGTAGGCATCTCCGCCCAACATAGTCGCTTGCCGTCTCCGAGGGCCACCGCGCGGCATCTCGTTGCCGCCCTCCACCAGGCACCGGTAACTTGGCTTGCCGGCTCTCGCGAATCAGGCGCGAAAACACCGGCTCTCGTTGATTCGAGCGCGTGCAAGAGCGGAGCAGTGTCGCGAATATGACGGAACGCAGGATCAGGGTTCTCGTGGCCAAGCCGGGCCTGGATGGCCACGATCGTGGAGCCAAGGTGATCGCCGCCGCGCTGCGGGATGCCGGGATGGAGGTCATCTACACCGGCCTTCACCAGACCCCCGAGATGGTCGCCAGCACGGCGCTCCAGGAGGACGTGGACGTCGTCGCGCTCTCGATCCTGTCGGGCGCCCACATGACCCTCTTCCCCCGGGTGAAGCGGCTGCTGGACGAGAAGGGGCTCGCGGACATCCTCGTGACCGGCGGCGGGATCATCCCCGCCGAGGACGCTGCGGAGCTCCGTACGCTGGGCATCGGCAAGCTGTTCACGCCGGGCACGACCATGGCGGAAGCCGTCGACTACATCCGCTCCTGGGTCGAGGCCCGGGACGCCGCGGGCGGCTCATCGGGCGAGCCTCCGAACGACTCTTCGGGGGGCGAATGACCACGGCAGCGAACTCCCGAATGGGCCAGCTGGTGGCGGAGCTCGCCGAGCTCGAGGAGCGTCTTCGTCAGGGCGGCGGCCCCGCGAAGATCGAGAAGCAGCACTCCCAGGGGAAGCTGACGGCGAGGGAGCGGGTGGAGCTTCTGCTGGACCCCAGCGGCGGCTTTCTCGAGATCGGACTGCTCATCGCGTACGATCAGTACGACGGGCGGGCGCCGGCCGCCGGCGTGTTGACGGGTGTGGGCGAGGTTTGCGGTCGCGAGGTCGTGATCGTTGCCAACGACGCCACGGTAAAGGCGGGAAGCTGGTGGCCGGAGACGATCACCAAGATTCTGCGCGCCCAGGAGATCGCGATGCGATGCCGCCTCCCGATCATCTATCTGGTCGACTCGGCCGGCGTGAACCTTCCCTACCAGGGCGGCGTCTTCCCGGGGAAGTACGGCGCGAGCCGGATCTTCTACTACAACTCGATCATGCGGCACTATCTCGGGGTGCCTCAGTTTTCCGCCGTCATGGGGCCGTGCATCGCGGGAGGCGCGTATCTGCCGGCGCTCTCGGACGTGATCATCATGGTCGAGGGAACGAGCTTCATGGGGCTCGGCGGTCCGAACCTGGTGAAGGGCGCGACAGGGCAGGAGGTAGAGGGCGAGGAGCTGGGCGGTGCTGCCACGCACACCGGCATCAGCGGCGTCGCGCACTACATGGTCGAAGATGACCAGGCGTGTATCACGCGGCTGCGTGAGCTCCTGTCCGAGCTTCCGGCTCCGAGCACCCCGCCGCCCCAGAAGGAGTCGCGTCCGCCCGAACGCCCCCCGGAAGACGCCTACGAGATCATGCCGCCGGATCACCGGCAGCCGTACGAGACGGAAGAGCTGCTCTCCACCTTCCTCGACGCCGGCGGCTGGGACGAGTTCCAGGCCGACTACGCTCCCGAGCTCCTCACCGCCGTGGCTCGGCTCGAAGGGCGATCGGTGGGCGTGCTCGCGAACCGGCGGGGGATGTACCGGAGCCAGGGGGGCGGACCTCCGAAGTTCGGCGGCATCGTGTACACGGACACCGCCGAGAAGACGGCCTACTTCATGGAGGTCTGCGACCGACACCGCGTCCCACTCCTCTTCGTCCAGGACGTGAGCGGGTTCATGGTCGGCAAAGAGGCCGAGCACTCCGGGATCATCCGGGCCGGAGCGCAGATGGTCGAAGCGATGGCCACGGCGCGAGTGCCCAAGGTGGTGCTCACGGTCAATCACGCGAGCGGGGCCGGCTACTACGCGATGGCCGGCCAGGGCTTCGATCCCGACTTCATCTTCACCTGGCCCACCGGTCGGATGGGTGTGATGGAGGGCGAGTCGGCGGTCCAGGCGATCTACGGGCCCAAACTCGACCGTGCGGCCGCCGGCGAGGAGCTGCCGCCGGAGACGGAGGCGGAGATCGAGCGAACTCGAGGCGAGTACGAGGAGCAACTGGATGCCCGTTACGCGGCGGCACGCGGCTTCGTCGACGCCATCATACGGCCGGAGGACACCCGGCCCGTGCTCGATCTGGCCCTGCGCGCGGCCATGAACAACCCGGCGCCCCACATCGGCGCCTTCACGCTGCCCGACGATGCCTGAGTCCCCGGATCGGCCCGTGCGCGTCGCCTCCGGACAGGGCTTCTGGGGAGACTGGCAGGAGGCTCCCAAGCTGCAGGTCCGCCGCGGACCCATCGACTACCTGATGCTCGACTACCTCGCCGAGATCACGATGTCGATCCTGGAGAAGCAGCGGGAGCGCGATCCTGCAGCCGGGTACGCACGGGACTTCGTCGATATGGTGCTCGACCTCGCCCCCGACCTGGTGTCCAGGGGGATCCGGGTGGTGAGCAACGCCGGAGGCGTCAACCCGGACGCCTGCCGGGATGCGCTCGTGCAGCGGCTCGCGGATGTCGACACGGGGCGTCCGCTGCGAATCGCGACCGTTCGGGGTGACGACCTGATGTCGCGGCTCGACGAGGTTCTGGCCGCGGGCCACGAGCTCCGGAACATGGAGACCGGCGAACCCCTGAGTACCGTACGCGAGAGGGTCACGGCCGCCAACGCATACATGGGAGCGGGCCCGATCCTCGAGGCGTTGCGGCAGGAAGCGGACGTCGTCGTCACCGGCCGCTCGACCGACACGGCGCTGACCTACGCGCCGCTGATCCACGAGTTCGGGTGGGAAGCGGACGACTGGAACCGGATCGCCGCGGGCGTCGTGGCCGGGCACATCAACGAGTGCGGGGCCCAGGCGTGCGGCGGCAACACACTCTTCCGGTGGCGCGAGGTGGACCTGGTCGAGCCGGGTTACCCGATCATCGAGGCATCGGCCGACGGATCGTTCGTGGTCACGAAGCACCCCTCGCTCGGCGGCCGGGTCAACTGGGCCAGCGTCACCGAGCAACTCGTCTACGAGATGGGGGATCCGACCGAGTACATCACGCCAGATTGTGTGGCCGACTTCTCGACGATCCGGCTCGAGGATCTGGGAGGCGACCGCGTACGGGTGACGGGGGTCGAGGGCCGGCCCCGTCCCGAGCTGTTGAAGGTCTCGATCGCCTACCGGGGCGGCTACAAGGCGACCGGGATGCTCACCTACTCCTACCCCGATGCGTACGAGAAAGCGGTCGCGGCGGACCGGGTGCTGCGAGGTCGATTGGATCGACTGGGTCTGGAGTTCGACGAGATCCGAACGGAGTATGTCGGCGCCGGTGCGTGCCACGGCCCCCTCGCCGGATCGCCCGACCCGTCGGTGCCGGAAGTCGAGCTGCGGATCAGTGTTCGCGGAGAGGAACGGGATCGCGTGAAGCGCTTCACACGCGAGCTCGCGCCCCTCATCCTCGCCGGACCGCCGACGGTGACGGGCTTCGCCGCGGGCCGGCCCCGGGTTCACGAAGTCATGGCCTACTGGCCGGCTCTCATCGAGCGGGAGGTGGTCGAGAGCGTGGTGCGCGTGGAGGTCACCGAAGCGTGAAAGTACCACTTTGGCGCGTCGCGTTCGCGCGGTCGGGTGACAAGGGAGACACCGCGAACGTCGGTCTAATCGCATTTACGGAATCACTGTATCCTGTGCTGGCAGAGCTTGTTACAGCAGACAAAGTGAAGCAACACTTCAAGGGCATCTGCCGCGGATCCGTTGATCGATACGAGCTTCCCAACCTGTGCGCCCTGAACTTCCTGCTGCACGAGTCGCTGGGCGGGGGCGGAACGGTCTCGCTGATGCTGGATGCGCAGGGGAAGACCTTCAGCGCGGCGCTGCTGCGGATGGAGGTCGACGTGGCGGAGGAGCTCGTCCGTGAGGCGGATGAGGTTTCCGGATGGTCGGAGCGACTCGAATGACGTACGAGCATCTGCTCACCCGGGTCGACGGGGCCGGGGTGGACCGGATCTCACTCGACCGCCCCAGTCAGCGCAACGCGTTGAACGCCGAGCTGGTGGCCGAGCTCAAGGACGCGCTCGCGCTCGCCGACGCCGACGATCGGGTGCGCGTCGTCCTGCTCACCGGTGAGGGTCCCGATTTCTGCGCCGGGGCCGACCTGCGCGAGGTCCAGCAGTCGATCGAGGCCGGCGTGCTCGAGAGCCTCGCCGATGCCGGGTCGCTCGGCGAGCTCTTCCTCCTTCTGAGGAAGCTGCGGAAGCCGGTGGTGGCCGCCGTTCACGGCCGGGCGCTGGCCGGCGGCTGCGGGCTCGCGACAGCATGCGATCTGGTCGTGGCGGCCTCCGACTCGCAGTTCGGCTATCCCGAGATCCGGCTCGGCTTCGTGCCCGCGATGGTCATGGCGATCCTGCGCCGCTCAGTGGGCGAGAAGCGGGCCTTCGAGCTCCTCGCCCTCGGAGACCGAATCGATGCCGAGACCGCGAGAGAGTACGGGCTCGTGAACCGGGTCTTCCCCGCGGAGGAGTTCCACGCCCACGCGGAGGAGTTCGCGGTCCGGCTCGCCGAGCGAAGCACGTCGGCCCTGGCGCTCTCCAAGGAGCTGCTGTATCAGATCGACGGCATGAGCTTCGAGGCGGCGATCCGCACCGGGGCGGAGGTGAACGCCATCGCGCGGCTCACGCCGGACTGCCAGGAGGGCATCCGGCGCTTCCTCGAGCGCCGAGGGAAAGAGAGATAGGGATGCACGACCCGACGGCCGACCCGACGGCCGCCCCGCCGGCTGCCCCGACAGCCGAGCAGGCATGGACAGAGGCGTTCCCCTCCTGGCTCGCGCTCCTGATCGCCGTGGCCGCGCTCGGCGGGGGCCTGCAGCTGGTCGCCGGGGAGGGCAAGGACTCGATCGCGGCGGGGATGCTTCTGCTGGTGACCGCCCTCGCCTTCACCGCCGTCGCCCTCGCGCAGGGAGCCTACGGCCCCGACGCGGAGGGTCCGCTCGACCTGAGCGCCAGGCTGGGTCTGGGGTTCCTCGGCGGGATCCTGGGGGCCGTGGCGGCCAGGCTGTTCATCTGGCTGACGGCCGAGATCGGCCTGTTGGACCTGCTTGGTCTCCATATCGGCTGGGAGAGCGCCATCCTGCTCGGGCTGGCTCCCCTTGCGGCCGTCTTCTGGGGCATCGGCCTCGGCGTCCTCTACCCCTTCATCCCGGGTTCCACGTTCGCGGCCAGGGGCGCCCTGGTCGGCACCCTCTCCGCCCTTTATCTGCTTCTGAAGACCCTGCCTCTCGATCTCGGCGCGGGTTGGCTGGGGTTGGCGGTCGGCCCGCTCACCTGGGCGCCCGTGCTCCTCTATGGCCTGGTTTGGGGCCTGGCCTGTGCGGCCACGGTATCCTGGGGTTCTCGCGCGGATCAGGCGCCGGTGAGCCGTTACCTCGGCCAGTCCCCCGGTGAGTCTACCGTCTCAGAAGTCCGGTAGGCACCGAGGGGGCCCAATCGCCCGTGGATGATCCCGATGCGATGATTGGAACGGTCGGCTGGTGGCTGCGTCTCCAACTCGGCTTCGGGCTAGCGGGCGTGCTCCTATGGCTCGCAGGCGCGGGCGTGGGGAGCGACTTCCTCTCCGGGCTCGGCGCCGGTCTGTTGATCGCGGCGCTGGTCCTCCGCCTGGGCCGACGAGCCGCGGGGCGCCACGAGGACGAGGAGCCGTGAGGTACCCGAAGGACGAGGGGTCGTGAGGCGCTGCGCATGGGCGGGCGAAGATCCCCTCATGACCGCCTACCACGACCGCGAGTGGGGCGTCCCGAGTCGCTCCGACCGCCACCTGTTCGAGCTGGTGACCCTGGAAGGGGCGCAAGCAGGCCTCAGCTGGTTCACGATCCTGAAGAAGCGGGAGAACTACCGCCGAGCGTTCCGAGGATTCGATCCAGCTCGTGTCGGCCGCTTCGACGAGCGCGTCGTCGAGTTGCTCCTTCAGGACGCGGGGATCGTTCGGCACAGGGGGAAGATCGAGTCTACGATCAACAACGCCCGCAAGGTGCTGGAGGTTCAGGCGGAGGCCGGCAGCTTTGCCGAGTACGTGTGGAGCTTCGTGGGCGGAACCCCGATCGTGAATCGGTGGAAGACGCTATCGGAGCTGCCGTCGGAGACGCCCCAGTCACGCGAGATGAGCCGCGACATGCGGCGGCGCGGGTTCCGCTTCCTCGGCCCGACGACCTGCTACGCCTTCATGCAGGCCGCAGGTCTGGTGAACGATCACGAGCTCTCCTGCTACCGCCATCCGGAGATCGC
The DNA here is from genome assembly GCA_030608825.1 of Gemmatimonadales bacterium. Taxonomy (GTDB): domain Bacteria; phylum Gemmatimonadota; class Gemmatimonadetes; order Palauibacterales; family Palauibacteraceae. Next base: position 1,725 of record JAUWDL010000014.1, on the reverse strand, counting down.
GGCATGACCGGGCTCGAGCCCCGGGAAGTTCGTTTCCAGGCGTCGTCGAGTGCCGGGGAGACCTCGGCCATCCTCCTCCTTCCGGGCGGTGCGAAGGCCCTGTTCGTGCTCGGCCACGGCGCCGGAGCCGGGATGCACCACCCGTTCATGGAGACGATCGCCGGGCTCCTGGCGGCTCGGCGTCTCGCTACCTTCCGCTACCAGTTCGCCTACATGGAGCGGGGCCGTCGGCGTCCGGATCCGCAGCCGATTCTCCTCACCACCGTGCGCTCCGCCCTGGCGGCGGCCGTCGCCGAGGCGCCGGGGCTACCGATCTTCGCAGGCGGCAAGTCGATGGGCGGACGGATGACCTCCCTGGCGGCCGCTGCCTCGCCGCTGGAGAGGGTGCGGGGACTCGTCTTCTTCGGCTTCCCGCTCCACCCGTCCGGCAGGCCCTCCACGGATCGAGCCGATCACCTGGCGGAGGTGGGCCGGCCCATGCTCTTCCTCCAGGGCACGCGAGACCGTCTGGCGGACCTGGAGTTGCTTGGCCCGGTGTGCGAGGAACTCGGCCCCGCGGCGACGCTCCACGTCGTGGATGGGGCGGATCATTCCTTCCAGGTCCTCAAGCGCTCGGGGCGCTCCGCGGATGAGGTCCTCGAGGAGCTCGTCGACACGACGGAGCGCTGGGCGGCCCCCTACCTGTGAGCGAGGGTCGCTTGACGGAGGCTTGACGGGACGAGCCAAGGCTCGGCATGCCGAGCCTCGACCTCCAGCCCGCCGTGACGGCCCTCCGACGACACTACGGATTCCAGCGCTTCCGCCCGGCGCAGAAGCGGGTCGTGAGGGCCGTTCTCTCGGGAGGGGACGTGCTGGCCGTTCTCCCGACCGGCAGCGGCAAGTCGATCTGCTTCCAGGTGCCCGCGCTTCTGGATCGGGGCCTCACTCTCGTGGTCTCCCCCCTCATCTCTCTCATGCAGGACCAGGTGGCGGCCGCGGTCCGTCGGCAGATATCGGCTGCCGCCCTGACGAGTGCTTCCTCGCTTCCCGAGCGGGCTCGGACTGCCCGGGAGCTCAAGGCCGGGCGTCTGCGTCTCCTCTACGTGTCACCGGAGAGGCTTCATTCCCGCGGCTTTCGGGCGTTGCTCTCCGGGGTGCGCGTGGCCCGGCTCGCCGTGGACGAGGCGCACTGCATCTCCGAGTGGGGCCACGACTTCCGGCCCTCCTACCGACGAATCGCCGGCTTTCGGCAGCTCGTGGGAGATCCGCCCTGTGTCGCTCTCACCGCGACGGCTACGCCGGAGACGCGCGACGACATAGCCGAGGCTCTCCGGTTGAAGTCTCCGCGCCGCGTCCTCGCCGGCGTCAACCGGCCGAACCTCCAGTGGAGCGTGTCCCACGCGTGCGAGTCGCGGCATGCCGCCCGTCTGGCGCTGGATGCCGTCCGGAGCGCATCCGGCCCTTCGATCGTCTATCTGCCCACGCGGGAGCGATCGGTGCGCGTCACCGAGGTCCTCCTCCGGCGCGGGCTCCGCGCGGCTCCCTACCACGCCGGGCTGCCGGCAGCGACGAGACACGGGATCCAGGAGCGCTTCCTGAGCGGAGAGCTGCGTGTCGTGTGCGCGACCAGCGCTTTCGGGATGGGGATCGACCACCCTTCCGTGCGTCTGGTCTGTCACATCGGGATACCGGGCTCGCTGGAGTCGTACGTCCAGCAGGCGGGTCGGGCAGGGCGGGACGGAGAGC
>JAUWDL010000361.1 GCA_030608825.1 Gemmatimonadales bacterium | reverse complement strand
AGGCAGGTTCGCGGAGTGAGGTCCGTGGAGTCGATCTCGCGAATCGACCTGTTCGGCACCGGCTCGACGGCCGAAGTGGACGTCGAATTCGGCCGAGAGACCCGCATGGAGTTCGCCCGCCTGGAGCTGAGCGAGCGCGTGTCGGCGCTTCGCGACGAGTTGCCGGAAGGCGCCACCACCGTCGTCGAGCCGTACGTGCCCGATGAGTTCGCCGACGAGGGCCGCCCATTCCTCTCCTACCGCCTGACGGGCCCATACGACGAGGGATTCCTCACGAGGGTCGCAAACGAGGAGATTCGGCCTCGCCTCCTGGGTATGGAGGGCGTCGACGCCGTCTGGCTGTACGGCGGCGAAGAGCGAGAGGTGTCGGTCGAGCTGGATGCTCAGCGCATGAGTGCGTTGGGCCTCACTCTGGGCGAGGTCCAGAGGCTCATCTCCCGCTCGTCGGAGCTCCGGGCCCCGGGCTCCGTCGAGCTGGACGGCATGCGTGTCGCCCTGGCCATCCGGTCTCGGCCGACGGACGTGAGGGAGCTCGGCCGGCTCATCGTGGCCACGCGTCCGGAGGGGCCCGTGCGGCTCTCGGATCTCGGGCGGGTGCGAGACGGGCATGCCGATCCCTACGAGTACACTCGTATCGACGGCCGGCCGGCGATCTGGCTCGTCATCACACGGGCACCGCGCTCCAACACCGTCGAAGTGGCGGAGGTGGTGAAGGCGGAGATCGGGAGGATCGAAGAGACCTTGCCGCCCGGCATCACGCTCGATCTCGACTCGGATCAGAGCGAGGAGATCCGGGAGCAGCTGACGGACCTGCGGCTGCGGGCGATGGCGGCCGCTCTCGTCATCTTCCTGGTTCTGATGGGGTTCCTGCGCTCCACTCGCGCGGTGGCGATCGTGTTCGCGACGATCGGCTTCAGTGTGTTGATCGCCGTGAATCTCCTCTACATGGGAGGCTTCTCTCTCAACGTGCTGACCCTGGCCGGCCTGGCGTGGGGCTTCGGCCTGGTCGTGGACAACGGAATCGTCGTGCTCGAGAACGTCGAGCGCCACATGGGCCAGGGGAAGGGCCGGGTGGATGCCTCGCGTGAGGGAGCGCGGCAGGTGATCCTTCCCGTTCTGGCGGCGACGGGGACCACGGGGATCGTACTGGCGCCCTTTCTGCTCCTGCAGGGGGATCTCAGGATCTACTATCTGCCCCTCGCCTACGCCGTCGGATTCTCGATCCTCGCCAGCCTGTTCGTGGCCTTCTCTTTCGTGCCGGCCATGACCGCCAGGCGGCCGTTCGGCCGGCGGCCGGCGGCATCCGCGACGCGGGTCGACCGGCACGCGGCAGGGCCCGACGGCCCGGGGCCAGAGCCGGCCTACGTGCGGGCCTACCGAGCCCTGCTCTCACGGGCGCTCGACCACCCCGTTCTCGTGGGTCTCGTCAGCGTCAGCTGCCTGGCCGGGAGCTTCTGGCTTTTCGACCGGCACGTGGACCGGGGCCTGCTCTGGTCCTCCGCCTTCGGTCAGGACACCTACATCGTCGTCAACATCCGGTTTCCGCGTGGGGCGGAGCTGGAGCGAACCGATGAGCTGGCGCGTTCGTTCGAGAGCCGCTTGGCGACCCTGCCGGAGGTGGAGCGGTACGAGGCGCTGGTTCGACCGGGCTACGCCAGGATCCGCGTCACCTTTCCGCCGGAGCTCGAGCGCACGGGCGTGCCGGTCGCCGTCAAAGAGCAGCTGGCAGCCTACAGCTTCGGATTCTCGGGCGCCGAAGTGCAGGTTCTGGGCTTTGGGCCGAGCTTCTACGGCGGCGGAGGCTCTGCTCCTACATACGCGCTTCAGGTGTTCGGGTACAACTATCTAATCGTAAAAGAGATAGCAGAAGATGTCGCGGCTCGGATCAGCCGATTCCCAAGGGTCCTCAACCCGAATCCGAACGCGAGCGGAGGCTGGTTCGAACGAGATCGAGAGACGGAGCTGATCGTCGAGCCGGACCGGGCCGCACTGGCTTCGTTCGACCTGACCGTGGAGGAGCTTCTCGGTTACGTTTCGGCAAGCGCACGCGGGGTGCTCTCGGCGGATCGTCTCCGCCTCGAGGGGGAGGAGGTGAGGTACGCCATCAAGCTGGCGGGATACCGGGAGTTCGACATCCGCGACCTAGAGAACCTCAGGGTGCCAACCCGCAGTGGCGGGGAGGTGCGGCTCGCGGATGTGGCCGACGTCGGGGCGCGGAGCGTCATGGCCAACATCCGAAGAAAGGACCAGCAGTACGAGCGGACGGTGACGTGGGAGTATCGGGGCCCGCCGAAGCTCGGTGACCTGATCCAGGACCGACTGGTCGAATCGACGGAGCTTCCGCCCGGATATCGGTTCGAGATTCAGGATGAATGGAGGTGGCCCGAGGAGGAGCGCCGGCAGGTCTACCTGGCGCTGACTCTGGCCGTTCTACTCATCTACATGCTGACGGCGGGGCTTTTCGAGTCGCTCGCGGCGCCTCTCGTGGTTTTGCTGACTCTGCCGCTGGCCCTGATCGGCGTCTTCCTGATCTTCTTCTACACGAACGCCACCTTCACGCGCACGGCCTACATCGGAACGATCATGATGTCGGGGATCGTGGTGAACAACGCGATTCTCGTCGTCTATCACATCGGCGAGCTGAGGGAGTGGATGGAGACGAGAGCGGCGATTCTGCAGGGAACGCTGGAGCGCGTGCGGCCGATACTCATGACCACGTTCACGACGGTATT
>JAUWDL010000277.1 GCA_030608825.1 Gemmatimonadales bacterium | reverse complement strand
GACGTGGACAACCCGCTGGTCGGCGAGGAGGGGGCGGCCCGCGTGTTCGGGCCGCAAAAGGGGGCTGATCCCGACATGGTCATGGCCTTGGAGCGCGGGCTCGCCGGTCTGGCGGACGTCATCGAGCGCGATCTGGGAAAGGACGTGAGGTACGTGCCGGGTGCAGGCGCGGCCGGCGGCCTCGGGGCGGGCGCGCTGGCGTTCTTCGGCGCGGACCTCATGTCGGGTGTGGACGCGGTGATGGAGGCCACGGGCCTGGAGCAGGCGTTGTCGGGGGCCGACTGGGTCGTCACGGGAGAGGGCCGGTTCGACGAACAGTCGCTGCGCGGGAAAGTCGTGGCCGGCGTGGCTGAGGTCGCTCGCCGGTTGGGAGTCCCGGTGGCGGTGATCGCCGGATCCAGCACGATCTCCCCCGAGCGTGCCGCCGGCCTCGGGCTCGGTGCCCTGGAGGTCTCAGCGCCGGCGGACCTGAGCTTCGAGGAGATCGTGAGCCGGGCCGAGGGCCTCCTTGCCGAAGCGGCTCGACGCTTCGCGGTCACGGAGCTCACGAGGTAGGCCTTGGGCAGCCGGGCTGGTACGGCCCGCGCGTTGCGCTCATGCCCCGATCCTCAGACCTCGCGCCAGCCCACAGGGACCTCCCGTTGCTCAATGCTCCCGAACACGCATATTTGGTATGATAGGCTCACTCGGTATGGTAGGCCGACTCAATGGTAGGCCGCCTCACCGGTACAGGACGACCGGAGGTTTCTCAAGGTGAATAGGCTCCTCAGGACGGCGGCTCTCTCGGCCCTCGCGACACTGGCATTTCAGCCCTCCTCGAGCCCCGCTCAGGTGCCGACCAGCCAGCGCATGTGGTCCCATTTCCTCGCCGCAGCCGAAGTCCAGACGGCCGTGATCCGCGGAGACCTGGAGGCCACGAAGGAGGCCGCCGCCTGGTTGGCGGAATACGACGAGCCGGGACTGCCCGACGGAGCCGAGGCGTTTTTGCGGGAGCTGCAGCGGGCCGCCGCTCGCGTCGTCGAGGCCACGACCATCGAAGCGGCCGGGGCGGCCACGGGACGCATCGCCGCGGCTTGCGGCTCCTGTCACCGCGAGTACTACTCCGAGATGGAGCCCACCGGGCTCGTCGAGCCTACTCCCGGTGGAAAGGGCGACCTCGCGGCGCACATGGCGCGGCACGCCTGGGCGGCCGACCGTCTGTGGGACGGCCTGGTCCTCCCGTCGAACGCGGCATGGGAAGCCGGAGCCGACGCCTTCGCGGGCGTTCCGTTGGATACCGATGACCTTGCCTTCGACAACCCGGAGGGCGTGCGGGCCCTGGCGAACCGAACCCACGAGCTGGGACGGCGCGCCGGCCTTGAGACGGAGCCGAGCCTGAGGGCGCGGACCTACGGCGAACTGCTCTCCGCGTGCGCAGCCTGTCACCAGATGACGGGCCAGAAGCCGGCGATCAAGAAGCTGGACTGGTAGCGGCGGTTCTAGTAGCGGCGGTTCTAAAAGAACTGGTCGATAAGCACCGGATTGCCGTCCGGGTCGACGAGCGTGAGGCTGCCGGCGCCGGTCGTATCCTCGTCTACTTCGGTCATCACCTCGATCCCCTGTTCCTTCAGCGAACGCTGGATCTCCCGGACGTCGGTGAACTCCTCCAGTCGCTCCTTCCTGTTCGTGAGGCCCGGATTGAACGTGAGGATGTTCTTGTCGAACATGCCCTGGAAGAGGCCGATCAGCGCCTCACCGTTCATCAGGATCAGGTAGCTCTCTTCCTCCGAGCCACCGGTGGCCTCGAAGCCGAGCTTCTCATAGAAGGCGCGTGACGCGCTCAGGTCCTTCACCGTAAGACTGATCGAAAAGGCGCCGAGATCCATCGCTTGCTCGCTTGTCTGAGGCTGTCGGGTTGTTCGAGCCGTCCGCCCAGGGTCGCCGTCAGCTGCCCTCCTCGCAATGGACGGTCCCGGGAGCCATCAGGGTCGTCTGGACGTGAACCGGCAGGTTGGACTTCACGTCCCACGCTGCCGTGAGGCACTCGACGGCACCCGACGTCGCCAAAGCGTAGTAGGACCGCTCGCTGATCCAGCGGAGCGTGATAATGACGCCATCGCTCTCCCTGAAGTCCAATTCTCTGAGGGTGAAGGCGTACACGCCGTACTGGACGAGGTGGGCGACCTGGTCCCGGTGGAGCCGCTCCAGGTCGGTGCGCAGCGTCCGCTCCGGAGCGATCTCTTGACCCTCCGGCCCCCCGGGGGAGAAGCCGGCGCCGCGCGAGCAGCCGACAAAGAGCACGGCGAAGCAGAGGCCGGCGACCGTTGCGGTCCGCCCCGTCATGTGCGTAGCGCGTCCTGAGGACACGGCATGGCCTGTACAGGCCTAGGTATCTCTGGAACGGATACCAGCCGATTCGAGAGCCTCAGCGAAGACAGGCCACAACTGGGCTCCCGTCACCTCCTGGTCCCCGATGAGAACAACCGGCACCCCACGTATCCTGCGCGCCATCGCGTCCTGCCAATCCGTATCGACGGTCGCCCTGCCCCTCCGATCCTCCAGCGCATCCATGGCCAGATCCCGTGAGATGTCCACGGAGTCAGCAATGTCGGCGAGGGCGGCCGGGTCGGAGTTGTCGACGCCGTCCGCCCATATAGCCTGAAAGATCGCCGTTCTGAGAGAGTCCACAGCGTCCGGAACTTCGGTCACCGCCCAGGCGGTGAGTTCCTCCGCCCGGCGGCTGTTGTACTTCACTTTCGGCATGTTGAACGGCAGGCTGAGCATCGCCGCCATCGCCCCCAGGCGTTCGGCGACGGACGCCCACGCGGCCTCACCGCCGAAGTAAGACCGGTAGTCCATGCCGGCTGGCGGGATATCCGGATGGAGCGGATAGGCCCGCCACCGGATGACGGCATCGTACTCCTGCTGGATGCGTCGGACGCTCACGGCGCCCAGGTAGCAAAAGGGTCAGATGTAGTCGGAGAAGACCTCGAGCACCGGTGTCGTCACTCGCAGACCCGTAGCCAGGGTTTCATGGGTGATGGGTGAGCTCGAAGAGGGTCACTGCTCAGCGGGGCTTTCCGTCGACGACCTGCACCATCGGTCATGAGTATGCCGGAGGAGGGACTCGAACCCTCAAGGCCCTAAGGCCACCGGATTTTGAGTCCGGCGCGTCTGCCAGTTCCGCCACTCCGGCGCGGTTTTGTAACGTACTGTAGTGGTAGGATGATAGAGGGTTACATTCAACCAGTCTATCAACCCAAAAACAGC
>JAUWDL010000337.1 GCA_030608825.1 Gemmatimonadales bacterium | reverse complement strand
GATGTGCGGATAGAGCCCGCACGGCTCGCTCCGGCTCTCGAGCAGCTCGCGCAGGCCCGCGGTGGTGTCATCCGGCGGAGCACAGTTGACCATGACGGCGTCCGGCTCGAGCGGGGCGAGGGCCTCCTCCGCCTGAGCCATCGTCTCCCCCGTAAACAGCAGACCATCCTCATCGCACACGAAGCTGACCCAGCAGGGAAGCCCTGCCTCTTTCGCCGCCGCCAGCCCCACCGAGGCCTCCCGGATGCTGTTCACCGTCTCGAGGAGGATCAGATCCGCCCCGGCGTCCGCGAGCACCTCCATGATCTCGCGGTACTCCCCTCGCATCCGGGCTTCGGAGGGAGCCAGGTCCGGACGAAAGCACCATTCGAGCGTCGTGACGGCGCCGGCGATAGCCACGGGTCGCTCCGCGGCCACGCTGGCGCGAGCCTCCTGCGCCAGCTCCACCGAGGCCGCCAGCAGCTCGCTCGCCCGACTCTCGAGTCCGGGCACACCGATGTGGCGCATGTGGGCCTCGTCCCGGAAGTGCCCCAGAAAGCTGCGGCGGGCCAGCTGGAAGCTGTTCGTCGTGAGCACGTCCGCACCGGCGAGGATGTAGTCCGCAGGAAGGTCGCGGATAGCATCCGGCTCGTCTTTCAGACGATGATCGGCCCAGGAGAGGTTACGCCGGAGGATCTCGGTCCCGATGGCGCCGTCCAGGATGACCACGTCACCGCCGTCGATCCGGGAACGGATCGCGTCGTAGCTCATGCGCCCTCCCCCGCAGCCGGGCTCTCCTGCCCGGCCGAACCGTTCGCGTTCCCGTCCGTCCCGTCCGCCGGGCCGAGCGCGTCGCGCAGAGCCGCTACGTGCGAGGGTCCGGTGCCGCAGCACCCGCCCACGATGCGCGCTCCGGCATCTCGCCAGCCGGTGGCGGCCTCGGCGTAGCGGCCAGGCGGCCAGTCATCCGTAGCGGCGAACTGGGGGTGAAACTCGAACTTCCAGGAAGGAGGGTCGAACTTGCCGATGTGGGCGAAGGCGCCTACCGGCAGATCCGTTTCGGCAGCCAGTCTCTCCACAGCCGGGCCGATGTCTTCCGGCGGTGCGCAGTTCACCAGCACGGCCTTCACGCCGAGGGCCTGCATGGCGCGGGCGCACTCTCCCAGGTCGTCTCCCCCGAGCACCTTGCCCTCCGGGCCGATCACGAAGCTGGCCCATACGGGAAGTCCGGAGCTGAGAGCGGCCTCGGCCGCCGCTCGTGCCTCGCCGGCGGTGTTCATGGATTCCAGGAGAATGAGGTCCACGCCGCCCTCCTTGAGCCAGGAGGCGATCTGCCGGTGCTCGGGGAGAGCCTCAGCCGCGTCGGGGGCCAGGTCCGGCCTGAAAGGGTGCTCGAGCGGCGCCATCACGCCGGCTATGGCCACATCCCGTCCGGTGGTGTCGCGCGCCTGACGAGCGAGATCGACCGCCCGCAGCGTGAGCTCATGGGCGCGCGTCTCCAGCCCCGGCGCTCCGATGTGCCGCATGTGGTCCGGGCTGCGGAAGACGTTCAGGTAGAGGCGGTGGTTCAGCTGGGAGGTGTTGGTGCGGATGACGTCGGCCCCGGCTTCGATGTACTCGACGTGGAGCGACGCGACCTCCTGCGGATCGGTACGAAGGCCGTGCCATCGCCAGCGCACACCGCGGCGCACGAGCTCGCTGCCCAGCGCCCCGTCGAGCAGCGCCGGGCGATCCGCATCAAGCAACGCTTGGACGCGCGCGTAACCGGCCACGGCTTCCTCGATCCGGTGATTCGGTGAACGGCTGAACGAACGCGCCCAGTATGCTCCGCGCTCGCACGGCCCGGCAAGCGGGCGGCCTCAACGTGCCGCCCTCCGGCGCCGTGCGCCTCGATCAGCACCCGGCTGCCCTTGCTTCTGGACGATGCGGCTGCCATCTGAGAACTGTTGGCTTCCGTCGCGTCACGAGAGAGGAGACGGTCGGTGCTCAGAGGCACGCCGTTCCACCCCCGGACAGCAGCCCTCTGCCAGGCGCACAACTGGCGCCGTTGGGCCGGCTACATCGTAGCCGGATCGTATGAGCTCCTCCACGATCGCGAGTACTTTGCGATCCGCACCGCTGCTGCGCTGATCGACGTCTCGCCTCTGTACAAGTACCACGTTACCGGGCCCGATGCGGAGCGCTTCCTGAACCGCCTGATCCCCCGCGACGTTGCCCGCTGCGCGCTGCACCAGGTGCTGTACACCCCCTGGTGCGATCGGGCGGGCAAGATCATCGATGACGGAACGCTGTCGCGTCTCGACGCGGATGCCTTTCGCCTGACGGCGGCGGAACCGAACCTGCGCTGGCTGCAGGACGTGGCCACCGGCCTCGATGTCACGATCGGGGACATCACGGAGGCCCTCGCGGCGCTCGCGCTCCAGGGCCCCGCCTCGCGGGAGATCCTCCAGCGGATATCGGACGTCCCGCTGGATGACTTGGGCTTCTTCCGGCTCACCCACGCCCGCGTCGCCGGCATCCCGGCCACTATCTCGCGTACCGGGTACACGGGCGACCTCGGGTACGAGCTCTGGATCGAGGCGGCCCAGGCCGTGGCTCTCTGGGACCGGCTCGTCGAGGCCGGAGCTGCCTACGGCCTGATTCCGGCGGGCATGTTGGCGCTGGACGTGGCGAGGATCGAGGCCGGTCTGCCGCTCATCGACGTCGACTACATCCCCGCGAACAAGGCGCTGATCGAGGAGCGCAAATCCTCCCCCTTCGAATTGGATCTGGGCTGGACCGTGAAGCTCGACAAGGGTCCTTTCGTGGGCCGGCAGGCCCTCGTGGCGGAGAAGGAGAGAGGGCCGGAGTGGCAGTTC
>JAUWDL010000057.1 GCA_030608825.1 Gemmatimonadales bacterium | reverse complement strand
CGCGAGGATTTCGAGCGCAGGTGTGAACACGGTGAGATGTTGGAATGGGCAGATGTCCATGGGAAACTCTACGGGACGCCGCGAGAGAATCTCGAGCGCGCCAAGTCGGACGGCGTCCACCTTCTACTCGACGTCGACGTGCAGGGAGCTCGCGCCGTCCGGTCCGCCGTACCCGAGGTGGTGACGATCTTTCTTCTCCCGCCGAGCGGCGCCTGGCTCTCCCGTCTCCGGTCGCGAGGCAGTGAGACCGGTCCCGCGCTCGAGCGTCGTCTCCGCACGGCGGAGGCCGAGTTGATGGCTGCCGAGGAGTTCGAGTACTCGATCGTCAACGATGAGCTCACCGAAGCGGTGCGCCGGGTTGAATCGATTCTCGACGGGGAGGAATCACGAACGGCGCGCGTGGGTAGGGAGTTGAGCCAACTCGTATCGGCCCTGGAGAACGAGATATCCGCCGCGCGATCTGAAGCGGCGAAGTGAAAAGCCCATTGACGCCTGAGAAGGGGATATCCGGATGAAGGTTTTCACGCCCAAGGAGGTCGCCAAGCCGGCCGGGAGCAAGTACCTCGGGGTGCTGGTGACCAGCAAGTATGCTCGAGAACTGAACGCGCTTCCTCTCGAGCGCTCGCCGTACGGACCCGTGAAGCTGACGACTCTGGCCCTCGACGCGATGACATCTACCGATGAGCACGGCCAGTCGCAGCTGCAGTATCGTCTGGTGACCATGCGAAAGCGGGAGCGCGAGTAGCCTTCGTAGAACCGAGCCGCTAGAACCGGACGTCCTGTGCGCCCATTCGAAGGCCGTCGAGTGCTCGTCGTTGTGACCGGCGGGATTGCCGCCTACAAGACGGCATACCTGGTGCGCCGTCTCCACGAGGCCGACGCGCTGGTTGACGTCGTGCTGACGCCGAGTGCCGAGAAGTTCGTTGGGAGGGTTACCTTCGAGGGACTGACCGGCCGTCCCGCCCGAACGAGTCTGTGGGAGAGGCCGCTCGATCACATCGAGCTCGGCAGCGAGGCCGATCTGGCGGTCGTTGCGCCCGCCACCGCCGACTTCCTCAGCAAGATGGCGGCGGGCGGTGCCGACACGTTGGCGGCAGCGACGTTGCTCGCCGCGGCCTGTCCGGTGCTGCTCTGCCCGGCGATGAACGAGCGGATGTGGGAGCATCCCGCAACTCGGCGCAACATCGAGACCCTCCGCGAGTTCGGCCTCGAGATGGTCGGTCCGGATCGGGGAGATCTCGCGGAGGGAGAGATCGGCATCGGCCGCATGTCGGAGCCCGCAGGTATCATGGCCGTGGCCGGCCGCATGCTCGAGGAGGCAACGCTGCGCGAGCGCAGGATCGTCGTCACTGCCGGCCCGACGCGTGCGCCGATCGATCCGGTTCGCTACATCGGAAACAGGTCATCGGGCCACATGGGCCAGGCCCTGGCCGCGTCGGCCTGGCGCCGCGGCGCCGATGTCGTTCTGGTGAGCGGCCCGGTGGCGCGGCCACATCCCTACGGTGTCGAGGTCGTGGAGGTCGAGACGAGCGATGAGATGTTGGAGGCGCTCAGTGCCGCGCTGGGAAGCGCACATCTGCTGTTGATGGCGGCGGCCGTCGCGGATTTTGTCTCGCCTTCGCCAAGCTCGTCGAAGATCAAGAAGGATGGCAGCGGGCTCGAGCTCGGGCTGGTCTCCGGACCCGATCTCCTGAAAGAGACACGCGGGATCAGGGAGGAGCGCGGAGTCCTCACGCTGGGCTTTGCCCTCGAGACCGACACGCCGGTCGAGAACGGCCGGTCCAAGCTGGAATCGAAGAAGATGGACTTCGTGGCGATCAACGAGGTAGGAGATCCGGCGGCCGGCTTCGACGTCCCGACCAACAGAGTGACGCTCCTGGACCGGTGGGGAGGCCTGGAAGAGTTCCCGGTTCTCTCGAAGGAGGAGGTCGCGGACCGCCTGCTGGATCGGGTCGAAGCTCGGCTTGACTGACGCACGTGAGCCGCTTAGGCGCTACCTCGAAGCCCGAATCGCCCTCGGCGAGCCGCCGGTCATTCTCCCGAGCCTCAGGCGGGGCCAGGTGCTGGCAGCTCTTGCCGGGGGCGGCCGAGAGGTCAAGGGTCCTCCCGAGCTGGCTCGGCTCGCCCGAGAGGGCACCGCCGAGCGGATCCGCGAGCTGGACTTCGATGAGCTCCGGGAAGTGGCACTCGCCTGCCGACGCTGTGCGCTGCACGAGGGTCGGCAGCACGTTGTCTTCGGTGAGGGGGCCCCGGACGCTCGGCTCCTCTGTGTCGGCGAAGCGCCGGGCGCGGTCGAGGATGAGACCGGTCGGCCCTTCGTCGGGCGTGCGGGCCAACTGCTGGACCTCATGCTGATGTCGGTGGGCTTGCGAAGAGACGAGGTCTACATCTGCAACGTGCTCAAATGTCGACCGCCCGGAAACCGGAATCCTCAGCCGGAGGAGATCGCCGCCTGCTCGCCGCTACTCCTCCAGCAGATCGATTTGATCGACCCGAAGGTGATCGTGGCGTTCGGCTCGTTCGCCGCTCAGACGCTCCTGGGGACCCGGGAGTCGATCGGCCGTCTTCGGGGAAGGACGCATCTCTACGGCCGCTTCCCTCTGGTCGTCACCTACCATCCCGCCGCCTCGCTGCGAAACCCGGGCTGGAAGCGTCCGACGTGGGAGGACCTGCAGATCGCCCGCCGCGTCATGGACGGAGATTCCGGCCTCCGCTCCGGAGCGCCGGGCGGCGAGCTTTCCCTCGACCTGCCGTGATGCATCCGAGATGACCGACTCGATCCTCTCGGAGCGTTCCATCGCGACGGCCGCCGCCGATGTGTTCTCGGGCCGGCAGCCTCCGTGGTCCCAGGAAGCGGAGGTGTCGATCCTCGGAGGCATGCTCATCGACGGTGACGCGGTCGCGCGGGCGATGGAGCTCGTCAACGACACCGCCTTCTTCCGCGAGGGCAACCGCCGAATCTTCCGCGGAATGATGCGGCTGTACAATCGGGGCGACGTCATCGACCCGGTGACACTCTCCGACGAGCTGAAGTCGGCGGGCGAGCTCGAGTCCTCCGGCGGGATGGAGTTCCTGGCTCAGCTGGTCGATGCTGTTCCCACCGCCGCGAACATCGAGTACCACTGCCGGATCCTGCGCGACAAGGCCACCCTACGCCGCCTCATCGAGGAAGCCTCGGAGATCATCCGGGAGGCCTACGATGCCCCCGCGGGGAGCTCGCAGGAGACGCTGGATCGCGCCGAGCAGCGGATCTTCCAGATCTCCGAAGCGGCCAGCCGGAGAGGCTTCATCTGGATCAAGGAGATCCTCTGGCCGGCCTTCGAGCGCATCGAGGAGATGCAGCGAACCGGGGCGGTCACCGGCGTGCCATCGGGGTTCGTGGACCTGGACCGGTACACGGCCGGTTTTCAGCCGGCCGATCTGATCGTCCTCGCGGGCCGGCCCTCGATGGGGAAAACGGCGCTCGCCCTGAACTTCGCCCAACACGCCGCTATCGAACACGAGAAGCACGTGGCGATCTTCTCCCTCGAGATGGCGAAGGAGTCGCTGGTTCAGCGGCTCCTCTGTGCCGAAGGAAGGGTCGACTCCAGCCGGCTTCGGCATGGTAGGCTGGAAGACGATGAGTACGGCCGGCTCGCAACAGCCGCGGGACTTCTGAATACGGCGCCGATCTGGATTGACGACACGCCCTCGCTCACCGCGCTGGAGTTGCGGGCCAAGGCGAGGCGGCTTCGAGCGGAGGTTGATCTGGAGTTGGTGATCGTCGATTACCTTCAACTGATGGCCGGACCACGAGGCGCCGAGAATCGACAGCAGGAGATCAGCTCGATCTCGCGCTCCTTGAAGGCCGTGGCCAAAGAGCTCAACGTGCCGCTGCTCGCCCTCTCGCAGCTCTCGCGGGCGCCCGAGCAGCGAACGGACCATCGACCCCTACTAGCTGATCTACGCGAATCGGGCGCCATCGAGCAGGACGCGGATCTGGTCATGTTCATCTACCGGGAAGAGGTCTACAAAGGCCCCATCGACCGGGACGGGAATTCGATCGAGGGCGAAGCGGAGCTCATCATTGGGAAGCAGCGCAACGGCCCGACCGGAGCAGTCTCGCTCTATTTTCACAAGCAGTACACGTTGTTCGACTCCAGATCCGACCGTGACGAGCCCTTCTGATCCCGACCCCACCCCACCCGTGCCGCGGCAGTGAGCTCCAGCGGTAAGGCTCGTTCGGCCGCGGCCGGATTCTTCTGCACCTCATGTGGCAACGAGAGCCTTCGCTGGGAGGGCCGCTGTCCAGCGTGCGGCGACTGGAACACGCTCGCCGAGGCCCCTGTCTCAGCGGGTCCCCGGCGTGGCCGACGGCGACGGCCTGGCGGCCACGCAGCCGCCCGGCCGCTCCGCGAGACGACCGCCGCAGACGCATCCCGCCTTGCCATCGGGCTCGGCGAGCTCGACCTGGTGCTCGGAGGCGGGCTGGTGGCGGGATCGCTCGTGCTGCTGGGCGGCCCGCCCGGCATCGGAAAGTCCACCCTGCTTCTCCAAGCCGCCGCGGCGATCCGGGGATCCGGCGGGAGGGCGCTTTACGTCTCGGGAGAAGAGTCTGCGCCCCAAGTGCGGCTGCGCGCCGAGCGCGTGAGCGCCGAGGCGCTGGACGTGGATTTCCTCGGAGCGACGCACGTCGAAGAACTGATCCGTGCCGCAGAGTCATCGAAGCCCGATTTCCTCGGCGTGGACTCGATCCAGACGCTGGCGAGCTCGAGAAGCGACGCGGCCCCGGGGACGATCAGCCAGGTGCGCGAGTGCGCGGCGGCGCTGCAGGAATACGCGAAGTCGTCGCTCACGCCGGTCATGATCGTCGGCCACGTGACGAAGGGCGGCGCTCTCGCGGGTCCCCGCACCCTCGAACACCTGGTCGACGCCGTGCTGCACTTCGAGGGAAGCCGCAGCCACGAGCATCGACTCCTCCGGGCCACCAAGAACCGATTCGGCAGCGTCGACGAGGTCGCGGTCTTCCGCATGACCGGTGAAGGTCTCGCTCCGGTGGAAAACCCGTCGGAGGTCTTCCTCAGCGGCGTGGGCGAATTCAGCGGATCAGCCGTCGCCGTCACCTTCCAGGGGACCCGCCCCCTTCTGGCCGAGGTCCAGTGCCTGACCGCCGCCAGTCGCCAGGGAACCCCACGTCGGACCACGACCGGCTTCCCGCCGCGACGACTGGCCCTGCTGATCGCGGTGCTGGAGCGGCGAGCCGGCCTCCCGGCTCTCGAGCGGGATGTGTTCATCAACGTCGTCGGTGGACTCCGATTGCTCGACCCGGCGGCGGATCTTGCGGTCGCGGCGGCGCTCGCCTCGGCCGAGCTGGACCGGCCGGTCGGCAACCGGGCGTTCATCGGCGAGATCGGGTTGGGAGGGGAAGTCCGGGCTGTTCCGAACCTGGATCGCCGACTCTCGGAGGCCGCTCGTCTCGGGATATCGGAAGTATTCGCACCCGCGCCGGGGTCGGGATCACGGGCGGACGACTCGGGGACGGGGGACGGCGAGGCCCCCGCCGTCGTTCGAATCCGCCACGTTCGTGAGCTGGTGGAGCAACTCCGGTGAGGGAGTATCGGGAGATCCGGCTCGACCCGCGAAATCCGCTGGTCTGGGAACCCGGAGTGTCCGCGGCCGTGGAGACGCTCGAGGAGGGAGGGATCCTCGTGCACCCGACATCCACCGTGTACGGGATCGGAGCGGCGGCGACCAGGGAGCTGAACGCCGAGATCAACCGCCTGAAGGGAAGGCCCCGGAACCGGAGCCTGATCCGGCTCGCCGGCAGCGTGGAAGTCCTTCGAAGGGAGCTTCCGGGGGCCGCATGGGACGAGCGGGCCGAGAAGCTGGCCACAGAGTTCTGGCCCGGGCCCATGACGCTCATTCTGGATGACGGATCCGACGAGGGGCTCGCCGTCCGGGTCGACGGCCACCCGATCCTTCTGGTCGTTCTCGGCCGCTGGCGATCGCTGATGACTTCGACGAGCCTGAACCTCGAAGGAGAGCCGGCGGCGACGAGGCACCGCCCTGTCCGTGAAGTGCTGGAAGCGATGCCAGAGCCCGCCGGGCCGACCACCTTCCTCGCTGCCGGATCGCTTCCAGCCTCGACCTCTTCCACCATCGTCTCCGTGCGAGGGAAGGCAACGGAGATCATCAGGAAGGGTCCGATCGATCGACGCCGGATCGCCCGCTGCCTCGGTGAGACCCTGTGAGCGAAGCCTCCGGCGGAGGTGCCGTTCGGCGTATCCTCTTCCTCTGCACCGGCAACACGTGCCGGAGCCCGCTGGCCGAGGTGATCGCCCGTGACGCCGCCGGCAGGCTCGGCCTGGAGCTGGAGTTCCGCTCGGCGGGAATCGCCGCCCTCGAAGGCGCCCCGGCCTCCGAGGGCTCCGAGATCGTCGCGAGATCCCATGGCCTCGAGCTGGGAGCCCATAACGCCAGGCAGTTCACGCCGGAACGGGCGAGCGGCTTCGATCTCATCCTCGCGATGGATCGCGTCCATCTGGAAGTCGCGGAGAGCATCGCGCCAGCCGTGCCCCGCCGGCTCATCACCGATTACCTGCCTGAACAGGACGCCAGAAGGGGTACATCCGTTCCGGATCCCTTCGGCGGCTGGACCGACCGATATGAGGAAGCCTACCAGCTGATCGAGCCATCCATCACGGCTTTCTTGGAGTCGCCCGAGATCGACGCCTCTTCCGACGCGTGGTGAGGGCCAGGTACGCCCTTCTCGGCCATCCCGTCGGGCACTCCCCGGCTCCGGCCATGTACGAGGCGGCGTTCGGGGCTCTCCGAGTCGATGCCGACTACACGGCTACTTCCGTCACTGACCTCGAGCTGTCCAACGCCATGCGCCGGATCGCTGCTGGCGGTGGCGGAAACATCACTCTGCCGCACAAGCGGCGTGCCGCGAGCCTTCTCGACGTCCCCACGCCTTCCGTCGCCCGGAGCGGGGCGTGCAACTGTTTCTGGGGAGCTCGCGACGGGTCGCTGGTCGGAGACAACACCGACATCGGAGGCTTCCTCCGCTCAGTCCGAAGGCTGCTGAGGGACGCCGACACGCGACTGGAGGGCGCGCGGACGTTGGTCCTGGGCGCGGGGGGCGTCGCGAGAGCCGTTTTGATCGGACTCGACGAGGCGGGCGCCTCGTCTGCCGAGGTCCTGAATCGCACTCGGCTCGGGGCAGTGGAGATGCTGAACGAGCTCAGACTGGAGACCCT
>JAUWDL010000400.1 GCA_030608825.1 Gemmatimonadales bacterium | reverse complement strand
TCCAAGACCTTTACCACCCAGGAGACCATTATTAATGCCGAGGCGGCTCGGCGCTGGCCTCCGGCCTCACCCAGGCGCTGCAGGTTCTGGGCGGCGGAGAGGAGGGGACGCGCAAGGCGATCGTGGTGCTCACCGATGGTGAATCCACCGAAGGCGAGATGGAGGAGCTTCTCGAGGTGACCGAGCGCGCGTCCAGGGATCGCGTCGAGATCCATGCGATCGGCCTCGGCACGTCCGAGGGAGGACGGATCTCGGCGGCCGCCGCCGTGGGTCTGGCAGGGCGGCGCGCGGGCCCTCCGGGCAGCTACCTGCGAGATGCGGGCGGAGAGATCGTGATCACGCGGCTCGAGGCTGCGTCGCTCAAGGCGATCGCCCGGGAGACGGGTGGCTCCTACGAGGAGGCCGATGAGGGCGTCGTCCCGCGGATCGTCTCCAGGCTCAGCCTCGGGGGAGTGGGGGATCGGCCCACGAACGCGGGCACCGCGAACATCTTCCTCGTGCTTGCCTTCCTGGCGCTCTGGGCCGAGGGCTTCGTGGCGAGGAGGTCCTGATGACCCGGAGATTCCGGCTGGCGATGGCGGCGCCCAGGTTTATGGCGGCGCCCAGGTTTGTGATCCCCGGGATGGTCGCCCTGGCGATGGCCGCCTTCGCGCTGGCTTCGGTTCGTGCTCCGGTCGCGGCGCGCGCCCAGGAGGAGGGTCGCGACGAGACGGCCGAGAAGATCGCCGAGTTCCGTGCCCGGACGGAGAACTCGGAGAACCCGCAGGATCGGTACAACCTCGGCACCGCCTACCTGACGGCCGAGCAGTGGCCGGAGGCCCGCGCGGAGCTGGCGCGGGCGGCGGAAGAGGCGGATGGGAAGGTCCAGCGCTTCTCCCGATACAACCTCGGTGTGGCGAACGCCATGGAGGGGCATCCCGATGGGGAGGCCTCCGACGATGAGAGGCGTCAGCGGTTGATCGCAGCCCGGGACGCATTCAGAGAGGTCCTTCGCGAGGACCCGGAAGACCCCAGCACCCGCTGGAATCTGGAGCTCGTCGACCGCTGGCTGGAGGAGGCATCGGCGGAGGGCGGTGGGTCGAGCCAGGACGAGGATCAGGACCAGGGGGGCGCCGGCGGGTCCGCCGGGCAACAGGGCCCCGCCGAGCCGGGCGGACAGGCGCCGAGCTTGACGCGCGAGCAGGCCGAGGAGCTGCTTCGCCAGGCCGCTGGGGCCGAGGACGACGTGCGAGACAAGACGCTGAGACGAGGCCGGCTGCGGGACCCGGTGGTCGAGCGTAACTGGTAGGACCCCTGTAGCTTAGGGCTCGTTATCTGCCAAATCGTCTGAGGTCTGCTGTCCGGGCTCCGGCACAGCTTGCCCGGGTTCCGGCATCGCGGACTCGATGAGCGGGACGAAGCGGGCCCCCTCGATCGGCTCCCGATCCAGCTCGCCGTTCACGTCGCGATACCGGTAGATCGTCTGCAGGCCGTAGCCGCCCACGGGCGCCACGATCAGTCCGCCCGGAGCGAGCTGCTCCACGATCGCGGGCGGGACGTCGGGAGCGCCGGCCGTCAGGATCGCGCGGTCGAAGGGTGCCTCTTCCGGCCATCCCTTGCTTCCGTCTCCCACGCGAAGGTGCACCCGCTCGAGGTAGCCGGCCGCCGCCAGGTTGCCGCGCGCGAACTCCGACAGCTCGGGGATGCGCTCGACCGAGTAGACATCGAGGCCGCAGGCCGCCAGGATCGCGGCCTGGTACCCCGAGCCCGTGCCGATCTCCAGGATTTTGAGGCCGGCCGTCGGCTCGAGCAGGCTGGTCATGAGCGCGACGATGTAGGGCTGCGAGATCGTCTGGCCGTGACCGATCGGAAAGGCGTGGTCCCCATAGGCCTCAGTAACCCAGCGTGCTTCGACGAACAGGTGGCGCGGCACCTCGAGCATCGCGCGCAGCACGGATTCGTCTCGGAGTCCGCGCCGGCGGATCTGGTGCTCCACCATCTCTTTCCGTAGCCGGTCCTCGTCTCCGGGATGCCGGCTTCTGTGCCACTTCATCGGTCTCGCGTTGCAGGTGGCTTCACGGGGTCGGTAGCTTTCGGCATGAACACACCTTCGGCTGAACGCGTTCGACTCACTCAATACTCTCACGGAGCCGGGTGAGCGTGCAAGCTGGGTCCGGAGGACCTGCAACACGTTCTGAGTTTCGTTGAGTTGAGGGAAGACCCGAGCCTGCTCGTCGGTCTCGAGTCGCCCGACGATGCCGCGGTGTATCGCCTGGGAGATGATCAGGCGATCGTCGCGAGCCTGGACTTCTTCACGCCGATCGTGGATGAGCCGGAGGACTTCGGTGCGATCGCAGCGGCGAACGCGCTGAGCGACCTTTATGCCATGCGGGCCCGTCCGCTCTTCGCGCTCAACGTGCTGGCGGTGCAGCTCGACAAGCTGGGCGCCGAGGTCGTCGGCGCGATACTGAGGGGGGCGGCCGAGAGCTGCGCGGAGGCGGGGATCTCGGTGGCGGGCGGCCACTCGATCGACGACCCGGAGCCGAAGTTCGGCATGGTGGCC
>JAUWDL010000288.1 GCA_030608825.1 Gemmatimonadales bacterium | reverse complement strand
CGTGTCAGTCCATCAAGGATGCGTAGGCGGCCGCGATCCGTGCGGCCACGCGCGCGTTGTCCTCCAGTAGCGCGAGGTTCACCGCCAACGTGCGCCCGGCACTCTCCGTGGCGAGGTGGTCCAGCAGGAACGGCGTAACCTCCTTCCCCCGGAGCCCCTTCTCCTCGGCGGCCCGGACGGCGGCCTTCACCAGCGACTCCACTTCCGCCAGATCAAGGGCCGAATCGGCGGGGGGAGGGTTGCAGAACAGGATCCCGCCCGGCAGGCCCAGCCGGCGCTGCCGCGCGATGAGCCTGGCCGCTTCCTCGGGGGAGTCCACCCGATGCTCCAAACCCAGGCCACTCCTGCGTGCATAGAAGGCCGGGAAGCTGCCGGTGCCGTACCCTACCACCGGCACCGCCAGTGTCTCGAGAGCCTCGAGTGTGAGGGACAGGTCCAGAACGGCCTTCGCGCCCGAGCAGACGACGGCGACTGGAGTGCGCCCAACCTCCGCCAGATCGGCCGAGATGTCCATGCTTCGCGCGCCCCCTCGATGCACGCCCCCGATCCCGCCGGTGGCCATCACGGCGATGCCGGCTCGGTCAGCCGCGAAGGCCGTGGCGGCCACGGTCGTGGCGCCCGCCGAACCCGATGCCGTCAGCACGGCCAGGTCGCGCGTGCTCGCCTTGGCGACGTCCGCCCCCTCCGCCAGCGAGGCGACCTCTTCGGCGGACAATCCAATGACCACCGACCCTCGAAGCACCGCGACCATGGCGGGCACGGCACCTTCCTCTCGCACCGCAGCCTTCATTCGCTCCGCGGCCTCGAGGTTCCGCGGTGAGGGAAGACCGTGCGCGATCACGGTGGTCTCCAATGCCACCACGGCGGCGCCAAGATCCAGAGCCTTCGCCACCTCCGGACGAACGTCGATCAAGTCCCGCTCCTTGTGAGGGCGCTCACTGCGACCGCCAGGGGCTACTCCGCGCGATCCGCTCGAGCGCGCTCGACGACGCGGTCGGCGGAGAGCATGGACAGGTTGCCGCCGCCTTCAAGCGCGAGACTGGCGGCCGCCAGCCCTAGCTGGATCGGATCACCCCGCTGCCGAGACAGGCCGAAGATGTAGCCGGCGACGAGGGCGTCGCCGGCACCGGTCACGTCGCTGAGCGGCCCCTGGGGCGCGATGGCCGGGACCACTTCGCGCCGGGCTCCATCGGCCACGAAAACGCCTTCGGCGCCGAGCGTGACGACCACCGCGCCGGGGCCCATCTGCAGGATCCGCTCGGCCGCCCCCGCAACCTGCTCCTCGCTGATCACCGCTGACATCCTGCTGAGCGCACCCGCCTCGAGACGATCCGGGAAGAGCACATCGATCCCGGAGAGCACGGGCCGCAGCCGCTCCGACTTGGCCACCGACACCGGATTGGCCAACACCGTCGCGTCGATCGGCTTCGATGCGAGGAGCGCGGAGAGCGCATCGGCCGGAAGGTTGGCATCGACGAACCAGATCCCACGAGCCGACAGAGCCGGGGCGAGGCCTTCGGCCCAGGTCGCGTCGGCCTCCTCGAAGATCTCCATGTCGGCCAGGCCGAACTCGAGACGACCGCTCGGGCCGAGCACGGCCGTGTATGCGCCCGTCGGGTGGCGCGCGGAGCGGCTGACACCGGCGACGTCCACGCAGGCATCGCCCAGACCACCCAGGAGGATGCGCCCCGCTTCGTCTTCCCCCACCATCGAGAAGAGAGCGACATCGCACCCGAGCCGGGCAAGGGCCTCAGCCACGTTGCGGGAGACGCCCCCCGGCTTGAGGGTGGAAACGACCGGATTCGACGTTCCGGGCCTGAGCGGTCCGGAGGTGAGGGCACGGCGATCCATGCTCGTGCCTCCAACGCACGCGATCGAGGAAGAACCCGGCGTTGACATGTCTCCCATCCTCTCGTGCGCGAGCCCGACGGGCAACGGAGGGAGCCCTTCCCTCATCCGCGGCCCCGGGCCATCATTCGTCCCTTGCCCGGTTACGATGAGGATGGCGATGTCCGGCATCCCCGGTTTTTTCCGCAAGTCAATGATAGAGGCCCACCGGTTGACCCGGCCACCGGCCCGGCCACCGATTCGAGGCGAGCCCAGAGGAGACAGATTATGAAATTCGGTGACTTGGCAGGGTCAGGCGCCCACCGCCGCCGTCCGGCGTTGGCAGGGCTGGCCGGCGCGGCCTTTCTCTCCGTGGCCGTGCTGGGCGCGGCCTGCGCGGATCGTTCGGCGGGAGATGGAGAGGAGGGCGGCGAGGCAGGGGCCGGCGAGCTGGACGCGACCGCGCTCGTCGCCCGTTACGCCGCGCCGGTCGAGGGAGAGCCGGGCTCGGTGACGCTCTACGATGACCTCGGAGCCTACCACAGGGAGATCACGACGAGCTCGCCCGAAGCCCGGGAGTACTTCGACCAGGGACTGCGGCTGCAATACGCGTTCAACCACGCCGAGGCGATCCGCGCCTACGAGGAAGCTCTCCGCTACGATCCCGATTGCGCGATGTGCTGGTGGGGCATCGCCCTGGCCTCCGGCAACAACATCAACGCGCCGATGGACCCGGAGAGCGGGCGAAGGGCCTATGCGGCGGCTCAGCGGGCGTTGGCGGTGGCCGACGACGCGAGCTCCGGCGAGCGTGCCCTCATCGAAGCCCTCACCCAACGCTACGGCCTCGACCCGGAAGCGGAGCGGGCCGCGCTCGACTCGGCCTACGCGCGTGCGATGGGAGGCGCGGCCGAATCGCATCCCGAGGATGGCGACGTGCTCGCGCTCTACGCCGCCTCGCTCATGAACTTGAGCCCCTGGGCCTACTGGGAGGGGAAGGATCCGCGGCCGGGCACGGACGAGATCCTGGGGTCGCTCACTCGAGCGCTGGAGCTCGACCCCGACAATCCCGGCGCCTGTCACTACTACATCCACTCCGTGGAAGCCGCGTATCCGGAGCGAGCGGTCGAGTGCGCCGATCGGCTGGCAGCGCTCATGCCGGGGGCCGGCCACATCGTCCACATGCCGGGCCACATCTACATCCGGGTCGGCCGCTACGCCGATGCGGTCCGCGCGAACGAGCACGCCGTGCACGCGGACGAGGGATACATCCAGGATCAGGGACCCGTGGGCCTGTATCCGAGCGCCTACTACCCGCACAACTACCACTTCCTGTGGTTCGCCGCGACG
>JAUWDL010000066.1 GCA_030608825.1 Gemmatimonadales bacterium | reverse complement strand
GCTCAGTACTCCGGCAGCTCCTGGCCGGTGATCCGCCGGTACGCGTCGCGATAGCGCTCCGCCGTGGCCGCGACGACTTCGTCGGACAGGTCGGGCGGGGGCGCCTCCCCGTTCCAGTCGCCGGCCCTCTTCAAACCCTCCAGATAGTCACGTACGGGCTGCTTGTCCAACGACTCCTGGCTGCGTCCCGCCTCGTACTTGTCCGCAGGCCAGAAGCGCGAAGAGTCTGGGGTCAGCACCTCGTCGATCAAGAGCACTTCTCCCGTGTCCGTCACCCCGAACTCGAACTTCGTGTCCGCCACGATGATCCCGCGTCTGGCCGCCGCGTCTCGGCCGAACCGGTAGAGCGCCAGGCTGATCTCCTGCAGCATGTCGCTCGTCTTCTGCCCCAGGC
Organism: Gemmatimonadales bacterium; assembly: GCA_030608825.1. Taxonomy (GTDB): domain Bacteria; phylum Gemmatimonadota; class Gemmatimonadetes; order Palauibacterales; family Palauibacteraceae. The sequence goes on along the minus strand of JAUWDL010000066.1, from coordinate 6,557 downwards.
GCCGCCGGAGCTGGCCGAACGTGATGTTCTCGTCGTGGCCTTCCTCGGCCTTCGTGGCCGGCGAGAACAGGGGCTCCGGCAGCCGCTCGCTCTCCTGAAGGCCCTCCGGCAGCTTCTCGCCCGCCAACGTTCCGCTCTCCCTATACTCCTTCCAGGCGGACCCTGCCAGGTATCCCCTCACGACGCATTCGACGGGGAAGGGGGAGGCCCGTTGCACGAGCATGCCCCGACCCGCCCACGCCTCTCTCGTCTCGGCGAGCTCGGGCCGAACGGCGACAATCTCGTCCGGGTCGCTCGCGACGCGGTGATTCTGGATGAGATGCGGGCTGCGGTCGAACCAGAAGGCGGAGAGCTGGGTCAGGACGATTCCCTTGTTCGGGATCGCCTGCGGAAGGACGTAGTCGAAGGCGCTGATCCGGTCGCTGGCGACCATCAGCAGGTGCTCCCCCAGGTCGTACATCTCACGGACCTTGCCGCTGCGCAGAAGTGGGAGGGGGAGGGTCGTCATACGCGCAGGCTGGCGGGCTCGAGGTTTCGGGCGCCCGCGGACCTCAGGGTCGGCTCCACGCGGTTGGCGAGGAAGGCATCGACCTGCTCTGCGGCGCGTCCCGTAAGCCGGCTCGGATCCGCCAGCTCGCGCAGCTGTTCTCCAGAAAGGGGGATCTGGTCGTCCTCCTCTACCTTGAGCAGGAAATCACGGGAGCCGGAGCCCGTCTGCGCCCGTTCGCGTGCGGCCATGGCATGGCCTCGGATCCGCTCGTGAAGATCCTGTCGATCGACGCCCGCCCGCACTCCGGCGATGAGCAGACTTTCCGCCAGGAGGAACGGGAGCTCGCGCTCGAGGCGCGCCCGGATAACCTCCGGGTGAACAACGAGGCCGCTCGCCACGTTCTGCGCGATCAGGAGGACGGCGTCGGCCGACAGGAAGGCTTCGGGCACGACGATGCGCCGGGAGGCCGAGTCGTCGAGCGTGCGCTCGAGCCACTGCACCGACGCCGTCCAGGCCGCCTCCAGCTCCAACGTGCAGAGGTGGCGCGCCAGGGCGCACATCCGCTCCGAGCGCATCGGGTTCCGCTTGTACGGCATCGCCGATGAGCCGATCTGCCGGCTGCCGAACGGCTCTTCCAGCTCGCCGATACCCTGCAGCAGCCGGATGTCCGTTCCGAAGCGTGCGGCGCTCGACCCGATGCCCGAGAGCGCTCCGAGAACCCGCTGGTCGACCTTGCGCGGATAGACCTGTCCGACGACGTCGTAGACGCTCGGGAAACCGAACGCCTCGGCCAGCTTCCGGTTGAGCTCGTCCACCCGCTCGCCGTCGCCCAGGAGCTCCTGGAACGTCGCCTCCGTGCCGGTCGTGCCGCGCGCCCCCCGCAGCCGCAGATCGCCCAGAGCGGCATCGACTTGATCGAGGTCGAAGAGGAAGTCCTGCAGCCACAGGCATGCCCGCTTGCCCACCGTGGTCGGCTGTGCGGGTTGGAAATGCGTGTAGCCCAGCGTCGGGAGGTCGCGGTGCTCGCGGGCGAACGCCGCCAACGCCGACACGGCCGCGGCGAGGCGGTCACGCACGAGTCGAAGGGCGTCGCGCTGCTGGATGAGCGATGCGTTGTCGGCCACGAACGCGCTGGTGGCGCCGAGATGGATATAGCCGCGCGCCGCGGGCGCCGCCTCTCCGAAGTGGTGGACGTGCGCCATCACGTCATGCCGCAGCTCTCCCTCCAGCTCGGCGACCCGGCCGAGGTCGAGTGTGTCGCGGGCCTCTCTCATCTCCGCGATCGCGGATTCGGGGATCTCGACCCCGAGCTCCCGTTCCGCCTCGGCAAGCGTGATCCACAGGTCTCGCCAGACGAGAGCCGTGTGCGTCGGCGAGAAGATGTCGGCCATCTCTTCCGACGCGTAGCGGTCGATCAGTGGGTGTGGGTAGCGAAGGCGATCGTTCGACATGATCTCTAGCGGGCCAGTAACGAACTCATGGGCTACCGACGGATCGGAAACGACGTGACCAACGTCGACCCCTGACGGCTGATAAACAACTCGACCCATCCGCGCTCGGCCGCCCCGAGGAGAAGGTCGCGGGCTTCCTCTGCCGTGCGGACCTCCCGCCGGTTGATCCCTACGATTACGTCGTTCTCTCGCATGCCGGTTCGCCGGGCGAGCGCACCGTCGACTTCGACGATCATCGCTCCGGCGTCGACGGCGAGGTCTCGCTCGACGGCGATACCCGGCGTTACCGAGACGAGTCGCAGGCCCCGCAGCGCCTCGACCCGTTCGGCGCCCTCGGACGGCAGCTCCTCGATCTCCATGCTCAGAGCCATTCGATCCCCGTCTCTCAGGAGCTCCACGTCGATGCGTCCGTTGACGCCTGCATCCAGCAGACCGATCTGCCAATCGAGCGCGCCGCGTACCGGTTTGCCGTCCAGGGTAAGGATGAGGTCTCCCTCCGCGAGGCCAGCGCTCGAGGCGGGCGAAGCCGGCGCGATTCGCCGCACGGTCGCGACCGACACGAAGCTGTCGGAGGGGATGGTGGCCACGTCGGCTCCGACCCAGGGGCGTCGAATGCGGCCGAAGTCCCTCAACTCCCCCGCCACGCGCAGCGCCCGGTCGATCGGTATCGCGAAGCCGAGACCCTGCGAGCCTCCCGAGCTCGAGAAGATGGAGGAGTTCACGCCGACCACGTCGCCTCGGATGTTGACGAGCGGCCCTCCGGAGTTGCCCGGGTTGATCGAGGCGTCTGTCTGCACCATGTCGGCGTAGAGGACCTCCCTTTGTCCCGTGGCTCGGATGTCCCGGTCCACGCCCGAGATCACGCCCCTCGTCACCGTCGCCTCCGAGTTGGCCAGGAAGGAACCGTACGGGTTGCCGATCGCGATGGCGGGCTCGCCGACCATCAGGTCTGACGAGCGGCCGAGGGGCGCGGCCGGCACTCTGCCCGGAGGGATGCGCAGGACGGCAAGGTCCGTGAGCTCGTCGCGCCCCACCACGGACGCGTCGTAGGTGCGACCCATCCCGTCGACGACGATGACCGAGTCCGCGTTCTGAACGACATGGTCGTTGGTGAGGATCGTGCCCTGATCATCGATAGCGAACCCCGATCCGAGACCCGACACCAGACGGTCTCGAGAGGGTCCGAAGAGCTCGAGGAAGCTGCGCGCCCGCATGCGCTCACGGCGGAAGACGCTGACGCTCACGACCGAGGGGAGGACCCGCCGTACGGCCAGGACCGTGGGCGTCTGGCGGTCGCGGTCCGAGACCGTATCGCCGACGCTCTGGTCGACGACCGCCCAGCGGCCCTCCGCGCCTCCACGCGCTCCCGCGGATGTGGTCCAGGAGGTGGAGGAGACGGGCAGGGAGGGGCCTCGCTGAGCGGCGAGCGCCCAGCCCATGGCCAGGCCGAGCAGGAGCGTCACGCCGAGCACGCTCGAGAGACGGGCCAGGCGGCCATCGCGGGTCACGGCCATCGGTCCCATGGCTTTCCTAGCTCTCTGTTCGATTCGGCCTCACGATGCCGGGTATGCCCGGCGGCCGATTCCATCCCTCGGCGTACCGCACGCCGGTAAGGTAGAGTCCCCACGCCGGAGCGGGTACCGGCGGGCGGAGCGCATCGGTCGGCGTGGGCTCGCTCTCGCTTCCTTCCGCGAGCAGCCGCCCGAGCTCTTCCGGGCCCCGGCGACCCGCCGCCACCTCGATGATCGTGGCGACCAGGTATCGTACCATCCTGTGAAGGAACCGATCCGCCACCACGGTGAAGTGCAGCAGCCCCGGCAGCGATCGTTCCCAGAGGGCGCTTTCCACCGTGCAGAGAGTGCCCCGCTCCGGCTGACCCGACTTGCTGAGCGCCGCGAAGGAGTGCTCGCCGAGGATGCAGCCGGAGATCTCGGTCAGCTTATCTACGTCGAGCGTCCGCGGCGCTCCGAGATTCCAGACCCTTCCTCTGAGGATCGGCGAGCTCCCCTCGGAGCGGTCGTTCGCGAGGTACTCGTATCGCCTTCCCAACGCGCCGTACCGTGGGTGGAAATCCGACTCGGTCCGGTCCAGCCGCTCGATCCACACGTCATCGGGAAGCAGCGCGTTGAGGCCACGATGAAGATCTCCCGGACTCCAGGTGTCCGGGGACTCGAAAGAGATCTCCTGACCAACGGAGTGGACGCCGGAATCAGTGCGCCCGGCGGCGAGGACGCGCCTCTCGGAGACCAGGAGGCGGGAGAGTGCGCTCTCCACCTCACGCTGGACGGTGCGCCCCTCGGGCTGGAGCTGCCAGCCACGGAACGCCGTGCCATCGTAGTGGAGTGTCGCGCGGAAACGAGCCAGCGGAAGGTCCGGCACGGCGGGAAGCTACGGCGGCGCCCCGATGGAAGGAAGGCCCGACGCCGCGTGGGGAACGGTGCCGGGCCAGGGGAGCTCCGGGACTGCCCGGAGCGTACTGCCTTCTCTCGCTTTCGGTGCTTGGAGCGTTAGTACTTTCTGAGGATGCCCACGACGATTCCCTGGACGCGGACGCGGTCTTCCGGATATAGCATGGGGGAGACCTGAGAGTTCGCGGGTTGGAGCCGCACTCGTCCGTTCCCGTCACGGTAGTACTTCTTCATCGTCGCCTTCTCACCGTCCACCAGCGCGATGACCATCTCGCCGTTGTGCGCCGTCTGCCTGGACTGCACCACGACGTAGTCTCCGTCCCTGATGTGCTCGTCGATCATCGAGTCGCCGCGGACCCGAAGGACGTAGTGCTCGCCCCGCGCGCCGAGCATCTCCTCGGGCACGGCGAGCATCTCGCTCTCCTCGATCGCTTCGATGGGCTCGCCGGCGGCCACCCTCCCGAGGAGGGGGAGCTCAACGGCGGCGAGACGGAACTCGGTCCGCGCGAGCTCGATGGACCGGCTCTCGTTGTAGCTCTTACGGATGTATCCCTTGCTCTCGAGGTTCGTGAGGTGCTCGTGAACCGTCGCGAGCGACCGGAAGCCGAACTCTTTGGCGATCTCTTCGAAGCTCGGCGAATAGCCGTGAGCGTCGAGAAAGCTCTCGATGAAGTCGAGGATCTCTTTCTGGCGTCTCGTGAGCGCCACCTCGCCCGCCTCCGTGCATGCCCGTTGAGGTCGTCGGTGAAAGGCCGGTGTGCCGATACCGAACGTAAACCGAAAGCAAAGTACCCGAATAAGTACCGAAACGCAAGCCGGGGTCGAGGCGAGGGCGGACCAGAGGAGGATGCTTGATGGGCGCGCCGCTCACGCTCCCGGTCGCAGCCTCTTCGCGGCCTCCCGGTCGGGCTCCACGAACACGGTCTTCAACCGCTCTGCGACCACGGCTCCGGAGCCCGCTTTGCGAGGCTTACGCACGTACTTCCGCCGGGTCCAGTCGACAGCCACCACGCCGCTGTGCCGAGCGTCACTGTGGAGGGCGGCCAGCACGGCCGCGTCCGTCAGATCACGCTCGGACGGGTTTTGGTCGCGACGATTCCACCTCATGATCACGTGAGCGCCGGGCACCTGGCGGGCGTGCAGCCAGATGTCGTCGGGCGCCGAGTGATGGAAGGTGAGGGCGTCGTTGTCCTTCGAGCTTCGGCCCACGCGAATCTCGAGGCCGCCCGCGGACAGGAATCGATGGTAGGGCAGGCGCTCCGGCGTCACCGGAGAGCCGGGACGCTCCTCCGGCAGCTCGGCGAGCTCTCGCAGAGCGCCGTCCGGCTCTCCGGTCTCGGCGAGGCGCTCCAGACCGGCCTCGACGGCCTGGATCTCCCGACGCACATTGGCGATCAGGGCGGGGAGCCGGTCACTCGCCCGGTCCCGGCGAGCCGCGTTCCGGTAGTAGCGGTCCGCGTTCGCCGCGGCGTCGAGAGCCGGATCCAGCTCGATCTTTCTCGGTGATCCCTCGAAGTCCGTGAGCTCGATGCTCGCGGCGCCCTTCGGCACGTCCCTCAGGCGAGCGAGGAGGAGATGACCCGTGTCCCGGAGTCGCTCGGCCGCTCCGCCTTCTTCCATCTCCTTTCCCAGAGCGGCCAGCCGTCGGCGGAGACGCTTCCGCTTTCGACGTAGGGCCGAGGCCACGGCGCTCACGCCCGCGAGAGCCGAGTCGTTCTCGGTTGCCGGAGCTTCGACGGCTTCCTCGGCCGCCGCACGGGCCATCCCGTCGAGGAGAGAGTCGATCCGAATCGCGTCCTCCATCCCGAGAGGATGCACGTAGGGTTGAAGGCCCCACGTCCGGCGGAGCAGCCAGGAGCCGCTGCTGTCGAGGACCTCCCGGTACCGTCCGTATGCCGATGGAGAGGCGTCGCCCGGCCGGGCCGTCTTGGCCGATGGGGAGATCTCGTCCGGCCGGGAGTCGTCGCTCGACTCGCCAATGATGTAGTCGAGGTTCAGAGCGCTCGTGAAGGCCACGTGCCGCAGCGCCGAATCTCCTCGGGGCGTTCGCGCATCCGTGTCCGAGCCGGGCGCCTCGACGAGCTCCAGCCATTCGGGGATCGGCAGCAGTGCGTCGGCGCCACGGCGCGTGCCGACGGGTGGCCTGTAGATGCCGCCGGACGCGATCCCGCCGGGTCGGGCGCGGAGCATGTCACGAATGCGCCAGTC
>JAUWDL010000101.1 GCA_030608825.1 Gemmatimonadales bacterium | reverse complement strand
GCTTACACACTTTCTTCATTCTAGGCATCGGACGAGCTCCTCTCTTCGGCCTCTTCGGCTTCGCCGGCCTCATCTACCGGAGCGGCGTCCTCCGCATCGGAAACCACGTCGGTCGGTGGTCGCTCCTCCTCTTCGGGCGCTCCCTAGGCCGTGACCTCGGACTCCGACTCGGTCTCATCCGCGGCGTCCGACTCGGCATCGGCGTCCTCGCTGCCGGCGTCCGGTTCGCTCTCGGTGTCCGGCTCGGCATCGGCGTCCTCGCTGCCAGCGTCCGGTTCGCTCTCGGCGTCCGGCTCGCTGGCGACGTCCTCGCTGTCGCCGTCCGGCTTGCTGGCAGCGTCCGGCTTCCTGGCAGCGTCCTTGGACGACTCCCGCGGGGCCGCTCCGTAGCCCGACCCGGGTCTATCATCCGACTCTCGACGCATGGAGGGCGGGATCGGCAGCTCACCCTCCGAGAGCACGATAAGGTACCTCAGGATCTGCTCATCCAGCTTGAGGATCCTCTCGAAGTCCGGGAGCGAGCCGGGCTCGGTCTCGAACTGGGCGACGACGTAATTGCCGTTGCGCTCCTTCTCGATCGGATACGCGAGCTGGCGCTTGCCCCAATGCTCGACGGCGGAGATCTGGCCTGCATCCCGCGTGAGCAGCGAGTGGAAGTTCTCGAGCTTGGACTCGAGTTCCTCGGAGGCGAGCGAGGAGCGGAAGATGTAAACGATCTCGTACTTGTTCATTCTGTCTCTCCTTCGGTCTCGTTCGGCCCCGGTTTCCGGGGCAGGAGGACTGGACGGTCACGCTCGATCCGGTCCCGCCGTGTCAGCGGGGCGGCCAACCTATCCCGACTCCTCTTCTACATCAAGCCGAGCGGCAAGTCCCGCCCGCGCCATCCCATTGCTCCGACAGGCTTCTAGCCGAACAGCCTAATCGCCTCCATGAGCCATCCGAGAGCGTCGTTCGATTCCGGCGTCGAGCCCAGGGAGCCGTGCACTCTCGCGAACCATGGAGCCAGCACGAGCGCCACGACGCTGATCAGTTTGATCACGATGTTCATGGATGGGCCGGAGGTGTCCTTGAAAGGATCACCCACGGTGTCTCCAACGACCGCCGCCTTGTGCGGCTCGGAACCCTTCCCCCCGTAGGCACCCGCCTCGATGAGCTTCTTGGCGTTGTCCCACGCCCCCCCGGAGTTCGCCATGAAGAGCGCCAGGAGCACGCCGCTGACCGTGGCGCCGGCCAACAGGCCTCCGAGGGCGGCGGGTCCGAGGAAGTAGCCCACGACGATCGGAACCAGGATCGCGGTAAGTCCCGGCACGATCATCTCCCGTAGCGCGGCCCGCGTGGAGATGTCCACGCAACGCGCCGAATCGGGCTTCGCGGTACCCTCCATGAGCCCCGGGATCTCACGGAACTGCCGCCGGACCTCCTCGACCATGCCGGCAGCGGCGCGGCCGACGGCGGTCATCGTCAAGGCGGCGATGAGATAGGGGGTCCCGCCGCCGATGAAGAGGCCGATCACGACCAGCGGATCGAGCAGGTTGATCCCCACGTCCCGGAGGCCGACGGTGTTGGCGTACGCCGAATAGAGTGCCAGCGCCGTGAGCGCCGCGGAGCCTATCGCGAAGCCCTTGCCGATGGCCGCGGTCGTGTTGCCAAGGGCATCCAGCTCGTCTGTGATCGCGCGAACCGACGGTCCGAGGCCGCTCATCTCGCTGATCCCGCCGGCGTTGTCTGCGATCGGGCCGTACGCGTCGACGGCCATCGTCACGCCCACGGTGGCGAGCATGCCGACCGCCGCGATCCCGATTCCGTACAAGCCGGCAAATCCGTAGGCGAGATAGATCGATGTGGCGATCAGGAGCAGTGGAATCGCCGTCGATTCCATCCCCACGGCAAGGCCTCGGATGATGTTGGTCGCCGATCCGGTCTGAGAGGCATCCGCAATGCTCCGGACCGGCCGTCCGGCCGTGTAGTACTCGGTTGACAAGCCGATGAGGATCCCGACAAGGGAGCCGAGCAGCATGGCCCAGAAGGGCCCAGCCCGCCCGTCGATCAAGGTCCAGAACGTCGTGGGCGAGCCGGCGAACACATCCAGATCCACCGTGATGAACCAGGAAACCACCCAGAACAGGATGGCGGCGATAAAAGTCGTGTTGCGAAGGGCCGCCGCCGGATTGACACGCTCCATCATCCGCATGGCGAGCACCCCGATGACGCTGGCCAGGAGCCCCGCCATGACCAACAGGATCGGAAGCGAGACTGCGGAGAGCCGCTGGGTATCCAGGATGATCGGACTGGTGGCGCCGATCACGATCGTCGCAACGACGGAACCGACGTACGACTCGAAGATATCCGCTCCCATCCCGGCCACATCTCCGACGTTGTCGCCGACGTTGTCGGCGATCGTGGCCGGGTTGCGGGGATCATCTTCCGGGATCCCGGCCTCCACCTTGCCCACGAGGTCGGCGCCGACATCGGCCGCCTTCGTGTAGATGCCACCGCCCACACGCGCGAAGAGCGCGATTGACGAGGCACCCATGGCGAAGCCGCTGATGATCTCCGCGAACGGCCCGAAGCCGTTCTCTGCCGGCGGGAAGATCAACAGCACCGCCCCGATCCCGACCAGGCCGAGACTGGCGACGGAGAGACCCATGACGGCCCCACCGCTGAAGGCGACGCGCAGAGCCTTCCCCCGACCCTCGGATCGAGCGGCTTCGGTCGTTCGGACGTTCGCTCGTGTGGCGGCCTGCATGCCGAGGAAGCCGGCGATGATCGAGCTGGCGGCGCCGAAGACGTACGCGGCCGCGGTTCGGGATCCGATGACGAAGTAGAGCAGCAGGCCGATGAGCAAGACGAAGGGGATCAACACCGAGTATTCCCGCCTCAAGAACGTCATCGAGCCGGCATATATGGACTCGGCCAGTTCGCGCATCGTGTCGTTCCCGTCCGGCTGCTGACGGACGTACGCGAACAGCGCCCACGCGCAGATCAGGCCGATCAGCCCCAGCCCGAGCGCCCACTCGGTGTATTCGATCACCTTACGTGCTCCTTTCTCACTCTCTTAACAGATCAACCGACCCACACCGGCCGATGCGAGGATGCCTGTCGCTCCCCTGGAGGGGGCCACACCGCATGCATCACAAGGCCGGTGCCGCCGGCCGGTTGAACCGACTCATGGTGGATTCGATCCCCTCGGTCACCCAGCACTCGAGCGCCTTCTCCATCTCGGCGAAGGCGAGCAGAACAGACTCCTCCTCCGCGTCACCCATGGGGGCCAGCACCCACTCGGAGAGGTCGATGCGCGAATCGTGCGGCCGGCCGACGCCGATGCGGAGTCTGGCGTACTCGCGCGTCTCGAGCGTCTCCTCGATCGAGGCGAGGCCGTTGTGTCCTCCCGCCGAGCCCTGCGCTCGCAGCCGGAATCTGCCGGGCTCCAGGGAGACATCGTCCACGAGCACCATAAGATCCTCGACCGGGAAGCCGGCACCGGCCAAGAGCTCCTCGAGAACGGAGCCGCTCCTGTTCACGTACGTAAGGGGCTTGAGGATCCGTACCGCCTCCCCGCCGACGACTCCATCCGTCGAGGCGACGAGGTCGCGCGGACCGAAGTGCGGAAGGGACCACGACACGCACAGCCGGTCCGCCAACCACCAGCCGGCGTTGTGGCGAGTGTCGCGGTAGCGGGCCCCGGGGTTCCCCAAGGCGAGAAGGATCTTCAACTGGCTGCGGAATCGACGGGCCTAGGATCCCTCGGCCTCGGGCTCGGCGTCCCCGTCCTCGCCTGCCTCTTCCTCGCCGATGACCTCGGGCTCGAGCTCGCCCTCCAACTCCTCTTCTTCCTCCGGTTCCTCGACGACGAGGATGGTCGGCGGGATCACCGCGGCCACGAAAGAGTCCGGGTCGTCCAGCACGGTCACGCCGCCCGCATCGACGTCGGAGACCTGCAACGAATCCCCGATCGCCAACTCGGACACGTCGATCTCGAACCCGTCCGGTATTTCCGTGGGCAGACAAGAGATCTGGATCTCGTAGCGATGCTGCTGGAGGATCCCGCCTTCGTTCTTCACGCCGGTCGCCTCGCCCGTAAGCTGCAGCGGTACCGAGACCTTGATCTCTTCGTCCACGTTGATGCGGAAGAAGTCGACGTGGAGGATCGAGGGGCGCCAGGGGTGCCGCTGAACCTCCCGGATCAGGACCTTCCGGGCGGGCGCGCCGTCGACCTCCAGGTCGATAAGCGTGCTTCCGGCGCTGATCCGGCCCAGAAGAAGCGAGAACTCCTGCTCGTCGAGCCGCAGACTCTCCGGCTCGAATCCGTGGCCGTACATGGTCGCCGGCACGGAGCCCTCTCGACGCAGCTTGCGGGCCCTTGCCTTCCCTCGTTCGTCTCTGTGCTGCGCCTTCAGCTTGATCTGCTTCGTCATCAGGTCCTCTTCTATGACTTCGTGTGCGAGCTCGTGGATCGTCCTCAGACGAACAGCGAGCTCACCGAGCGATTGAAGTGCGTGCTCTCGATCGCGCGAGCCAACAAGCTGGCCACGGACAGAATCTTCAGGTTGCCCAGCGCCTCGCGAGCAGCCTCGGAGACGCGGATCGTATCCGTGACGGCGATCTCCTCGATCTGCAGCGGCCGAAGGCGCTCGATGGCGGGGCCGGAGAACAGGGCGTGCGTCGCCAGCAAGTAGATCTGCTTCGCTCCGCGCTCCTGGAGCGCACGCACCGCTCCCACCATCGTGCCGGCGGTGTCGATCATGTCATCGGCAATCAGGCAACGCTTGCCCGCCACGTCGCCGACCACGTTGACGACCTCCGCCACGTTCGGACCGGGCCGCCGCTTGTCGATGATCGCGATCTCCGCGCCGAACCGCTTCGCGTACCCACGCGTCATCTTGGCGGCACCGACGTCGGAGGCGACAACCACCACATCGCCTGTGAGATCCCTGTACCACTCCATGAACACCGGGGCCGCATACAGGTGGTCGACGGGGATATCGAAGAACCCCTGAATCTGGTGTTGGTGAAAGTCGATGCCCAGCAGCCGGTCCGCCCCGGCCGCCGTGATCAGGTTCGCCATCAGCTTCGCGGCGATCGAGACGCGCGGCTGATCCTTGCGGTCCTGCCGGCCGTAGCCGTAATAGGGCACGACGGCGGTAATCCTGGCGGCGGACGCCCGCTTCGCCGCGTCGATCAGAATCAGCAGCTCCAGGATGTTCGCGGCCGGCGGGTTGGTCGGCTGGATCAGGAAGACGTCCCTGCCCCGAACGTTCTCGTTGATGCGAACAAAGATCTCCCCGTCGGCGAACCGCTTTATCGTCACGTCGCAAAGCGGCCTGCCCAACTCCTCCGAGATCCGCTCTGCCAACCCGCGGTTGGCGGTCCCGGAGAGGAGCATCAGCGGGCTCGCGGTGGCCGAAAGCTCCGGCATCTTTTCCGTCAGCTCAGCGTTGGAAACCGCCCGCTCGCCCGGATCGGCGAAGGGCAAAAATAATCAAGCCCATTAGGATAAACGGCTATCTGGAAGGGGTCAACCTGCCAGCGCCTCCGACCCTCCCTGAGCGGGGTTGAGTTGCACGACCTGGGTCGGAAAGGCGAACTCGATCCCCTCCTCCTCGAAGCGCTGAAGAAGATCCAGGTTGATCCTCTGCTGAACGTCCATGTATTGGGCGTACTCAGGGCTCAGGACATAGTACACGGCGTCGATGTTCAAGGAGTACGTGCCGAACTCCTTGAAGTGCGCTCGGTCGAAGCGGACTCCCTCCTCCGCCTCGATCGCCTCCTGCACCATGTCGGGGATGCGCGCGAGCTTTTCGCGCGGAGTGTCGTAGGTGACGCCGAGCGTGAAGGTGGCGCGTCGCTCGTACATCCGACCGTAGTTCTGGATCCGACTGCCGAGCATGTCGCTGTTCGAGATCACCAGCTGCTCTCCGGACAGACTCCGCAAACGCGTCGTCTTGATCCCGATGTTCTCGACGGATCCCGTATAATCGCCGACGCGGACGAAGTCTCCGATGAGAAACGGCTTGT
>JAUWDL010000395.1 GCA_030608825.1 Gemmatimonadales bacterium | reverse complement strand
GCCGAGCAGGCGATCGAAGAGCGCGGGAGTCGCGCGGAGAAGGTGCAGGGAGCCACGGCGCAGCGGGCGGTGACGCGTCAACTGCAGCAGCAACTCGGTGCCGACATAGTAGCGGCGGCTGAGGCGTCGATAGGCCTGCTCGTAGTGGCTGAGCGGAGCGCCGGACTTCAGGACCTCGATGAGGGCTGCGGCCGCAGCGAAGCCCAGCTCGAGCCCCTGACCGCTGAGTGCGTCGAGATAGCCGGCGGCGTCGCCGACCAGAGCTACCCGGCCGGCGAAGCGTCGTCGTACGGGTTGGCGAAGCGGTCCGGCGCCCCGGGGCGCGTCCAGCGGCTCGGCATCGCGGAGCTTGTCCTGGAGTGCCGGAAATCTCTCGAGCAAGGCCTCGAATCCCGGCGTGCCCTGCCCGGATCTCCCCGCCGGTCTGCTTCCGGAGGCATGGGGTTGACCGGCGCGTGCGCTTGTGGGGCTGAACAGAAGCGCGATGCCCACGACGTCGGCGGCGACGGGCGTCACGTAGGCTTCCATGCGGTCGGCGAGGTGGACCTCGACGAACTCGGACCACGGACTCGTCGAGAAATGCCGCCGGACACCGTAGCGTGGTGCGGGGTGAAACCGGAGACGACGGGGCGCGTCCAGGTGCGCCAGCCGCCGAATCCGGCTATGCAGGCCGTCCGCCGCGACGAGGTAGCGTCCGCGGAGCGGGCCGTCCGGGGTGTGCACCCACACGCCGGTTCCGTCTTCTTCCCAGCCCTCGGCGGGGCAGCCCGACCTTACGACCACGCCGAGCTCGCGGGCTCTCTCCAGCAAGCGTTTCGCCAGGACAAGGCGCCGGATTCCAAGGCCGGCCCCGTCCGGGAACCTGCCCTCGGCGACGAGCTTGCCCTCCACGTAGCGAATGCCGACAAAGCGCCGGCATTCGTCGGGCCGAAGCCTCACCCCCATGGCCTCGAGTGCCGCGACACCGGCGGGCATGACGCCTTCGCCGCATGCTTTGTCGAGAGGCTTGCTGCGGCGCTCGAGGACGACGGCCGACAGGCCGCGGAGAGACCCCCGGATCGCGGCCGCCAGGCCGACCGGTCCGGCTCCGGCGATCACGAGATCGAGCGCCTCGGATCGGTGCCTCATGTCGGCTTCGGATCCATCCGCGCCAACGCGAGCCATGAGCGCACCAGCTCCCGCATGAGCGACAGGCCGCTCACGCGGTCGGGAGGCGACAGCTCTCCGATCTCGTAACGGCGCCGTGCCTCGGCCCGCCGGATCTTCCCGCTGGACGTGCGCGGCAGCGTTCCCGGCTCCAGGATGAAGACCTCTCCCGAGACGAGGCCGGTAGCCGCGGCGATGCGGCGACGTGCGTTCTCGGCCAGCGCTTCGTCAACGCTTCGGCGCGCGTCTCGCGCCCTCTCCAGCAGGACGACGAGCTGCTCCTCCCCGACTTCCTCGCTGGGAAGGCCGATCGCGGCCACGCACCCCTTGCGCACTCCGGCCAACCCATCGAGCGCGTGCTCCACCTGCTGGGGCGCGTACTTGCACCCCCGCAGTACGAGGACGTCCTTGGCGCGGCCGTAGAGGTACAGCTCGCCATCCAGCAGGAAGCCGGTGTCGCCGGTATCCAGCCATGGCTCGCGCGGGTGAGGCGGGGCACTGGAGGCAGATCCCTCGTACCCGTCCATCATCGAGGGACTGCTGACCAGGACGCGCCCGACCACTCCCTCGCCGACCGCTCGGGCGTTCATTGTCGTCTCGATGCTGGACTCGTCCGCGATGAGGAGCCTTACGCCCGGAAGAGGCCGCCCGACGCTGACCAGCTTCACGCCGTCCGTCGCCGCCGGGCGCGCCACTCCGTCGCGCACCAGCGCCTCGCGGTCGAAGGAGCCCTCCCGGACCGGGCTTGCGGGATCGGAGAACGTCACCGCGAGCGTGGCTTCCGCGAGGCCGTATACAGGGGTCAGCGCCGCAGGGCGAAAACCGAACCCGGCGAAACGCGAGGTGAACCGACGGAGCGCGCCGGCGACCACAGGCTCCGCGCCGTTGAGCGCCACGAGCCAGGAGGAGAGATCGTGCCCGGCCAATTCTTCGTCCCGGATCCGGTCCGCGCAAAGGGCGTAGGCGAAGTTGGGGGCACCGCTCACCGTGGCCCCGTAGCGCGAGATGGCCCGCAGCCATGTCGCCGGCCGGGAGACGAATACTTCGGGCGGGATCAGAGTCAGGTCGACCGGCTGTGCCATCGCCGTCAGGAGGCACCCCGCCAGCCCCATGTCGTGGTACAGGGGTAGCCAGCTGACGACTGCGTGCTCGTGTCCGGCCCGTTCCGGAAACGCCTCGAGGATACGTGTACGGATCGCCCGCACGTTCTCGAGCACGGCCCGGTGGGTGAGACGGATGGGTCGGGGCAGGCCGGTCGTGCCCGACGAATGCTGCACGAGGGCGACGTCGTCGACGTCCGCGGCGGCCAGGGACGATCCTTCCGAGCCGGAGTCCACCCGGCGGCCCAAGCCGTGGCTCCGTCCATCGGCCCTGAGCCTGGCGACGGTATGAACGCCCAGGTCCGGCCCG
>JAUWDL010000208.1 GCA_030608825.1 Gemmatimonadales bacterium | reverse complement strand
CTTTCACGACGCGACCCACCACGTGCTCGCCGCACGTTTGGCTGCCGGGACCGAGCTGCTGGATGACGATGGCGAGCCCGCGGGTACGGGTGGGCGTCCGGTGCTGGACGCCCTCGCCGGCAGCGGGCTCACCGATGCGGCCGTCGTGGTGACGCGCTACTTCGGCGGAACGAAGCTGGGTACGGGGCCGCTCGCTCGGGCGTACGCCACCGCGGCGGCGCAGGCACTGGCTTCGGCGGGACGGCGAAGATTGGTGCGAGGGGTCAAGCTCCGCCTCCGCTTCGGCTACGACGACACGGGCGTCGTCATGCGTGCGCTCGACGCTGCGGATGCGGTGCGATTGAAGGAGACCTTCTCCGAATCTACCGAGCTCGAGATAGGGGTGCCGCGTACCGCTGCGGCCGGCCTGCGGTCCGTCCTGAGGGACTCGACGGCGGGCAGGATCAGGATCGCCGGAGGCGACGAGTCGATTCTCCTGTCGGCCTGATGCCGCGGGCCCGGCGGCCCACGGCTCCGGTAGCAGGGGCACGACCCGCACTTGACCTTCCGAGACACGTCCGTCAGATTCGGCTTCGGTGGTGCGGAAGCCCGTTGTTTGGTGCGGCGCTTGGGGTTGCATCCCTCACGCGCCGCTGTACACACGGATTTTCGACGCACAGGATGGACGCGGGAGAAGCGAAGATGAGCTCGTCTCCGACGGCAGACGTGTTGGGCCGCTTGGCCCTGCGGAACCCGCGCTATGCGGAGGCGGCGTACCTTTTCGTGCTCGAGGCGCTCCATCACCGCCTGCTGCAGCTCGAGCGTCCACGGCACCTTACGGGCGCCGAGCTGGCGGAGTCGGTTCGGGACCTCGCGTTGGAGCGATTCGGGCCCCTTGCACGCACCGTGCTCCAGCACTGGGGCATCCACTCCACATCGGACATGGGCAACGTCGTGTTCCTGCTCGTGGAGTCGGGGGTACTCATCAAAGAGCCGACGGATACTCCGGAGGACTTCGAAGATCTTTTCAGCTTCGAGGAGGCCTTCGAAACCAGCTATCCGTGGGGAGGGTGAGCAGCGTAAGCCGTCCGTAAGCCGCTCGGCGAGAAGGAGCGGTGCGAAGCCGGCTGCCAACCACTGGGAGGGGTGATCGCGTGGAGAACTCGGCGCAATTTCCCGACTGTATGAAATGCGGAGAAGGCGTTCTGATCCCGCTGTCCGATTACGGCAGGGACGGAGCGTCCATTCGGTACAAGGCATGGGTATGCTCCAACCCGGAGTGCGGCTACAACATCCGCATCGACAACGGCGAGATCAGCTTCGGCCGCGCTCTGTCCCAGTCCTTCAAGTAGCGCCCGCAGAGCCGGGCCGTCGGTGGAGGCCGACGGCTCGAGAGCGCGCTGCGCTCGCCCGCCTCTCCGTTCCCGAGGCGGGCCCGTTGAGTTTCTCGACTAAGCCACCCCTTCGTCGGAACGATCCGCGAAACCGGCCGATACGTCATGACAGCTAGACCCGCCGCCACTCCATCGCTGCCTTTCGGCGCCGAGCTCGTGTGGCTTCCGACGGCTGATGAGATGGCGGAGCTGGATCGCAGCGCCACGGAGTCGGGAGCGATCCCCGAACGGGCCCTCATCGAATCGGCCGGCCGTGAGATCGCGCATGCCGTTCAGCGCGACTTCCCGAGCGGCCGTGTCCTCGCGCTGGTAGGGAGCGGGCACAACGGCGCCGACGCTCTCGTGGCGAGTCGCACTCTGGCGGCCTGGGGGCGCGAGGTTCGTGCTGTGCGGTGCGCCTCCCATCCGCCGGAGCCGAACGTCCTGGCCGGTTGGCCGCTGGAGCTGGAGGGGCCCGAAGGGCTGGACGCGCTACTGACCGGCGAGGCGGTGGTGTTGGACGGCCTGCTGGGAACCGGCGTTACGGGAGCCCCGCGGGAGCCGATCGCGGGCATGATCCGCTCGGTGAACGCCTCCGGCGTGCCTATCGTGGCAGTGGATGGGCCGAGCGGGGCGGACTTCACGACCGGGGCCGTGGTGGGTGATTGCATCAGGGCGCGGACCACGGTGTGCCTCGGGTGGCCGAACATCGGTCTCATGCGCTATCCGGCGCGCGGCTACTGCGGCGATCTCGTGGCCGTGGAGATCGGCTTTCCGCCGCCGGAGAGGCCCATGAGCTTCCGCGCCATCACCGATGGCTGGGTCTCGCGTCTCCTCGTGCCCCGGCGGGCGAACGCTCACAAGGGTCATTCCGGCTACCTGACGATCATCGCCGGGCAGCGCGGCATGGCCGGTGCCGCCGTGCTCGCCGCCCGCGGCGCCGTGCGCGGCGGAGCCGGCATCGTTCGGGTCGTGGGAGACCCGGCCAATCGCGAGATAGTTCAGAAGGCCGTGCCCGAGACGATCTTCGTGGAATGGGACGATGAATCGGCGGTGCGGGAGGCAGTGACGTGGGCTCACGCCCTGGCTGTGGGTCCGGGCCTGGGGAGCGGGCGACGCGATCTCGTGCAGGCGGCGCTGGAGGAGGCGTCCCGGGAGGCGAAGCCGGCCGTCGTGGATGCCGACGGGTTGAACGCCTGGGCCGGGGCCGCCGATGAGCTGGCCGATCGACTCCCGCCGGGATCGTTGATCACGCCGCACCCGGGCGAGCTGAGCCGGCTGATCGGCAGGCCGCTCGAGGAGATCGTGGCCGACGGGCCCGTGGCGGCGAGTGAGGCCTCTCGAGCCCTCCGCTGCGCTGTCCTGCTGAAGGGCGCGCCTTCCTGGGTGGCCGACGGTGAGGCGCCGGTGCGCGTCAGCACGAGCGGTGACCCCGCGCTGGCCACCGGAGGCGTCGGCGATGTGCTGACAGGTCTGATCGGCGCGCAACTCGCCGTCGGGCTGACGGCGGCCGACTCGGCATCGGCCGCGCTTCACCTCTCGGGCGTCTCCGCCCTGCTGGCGCCCGAGCCGGTGGGCCACTCGGCTTCGGAGCTGCCTGACCGGATCCCTGAGGCGCGATCCCTGATCATGGACTCATCGACCGTCGTCCACCCGTACCTCTTCGCCCTTCCAGCGCCGCGCGGCTCGTCTACGGCTCCGGACGAGTAGACGCGCGCGGGATCTGACGGAGGGGAGTGGCCTTGAAGCCTGGGCGGATGAAGCCCGGTCCGGAGTTCGATCGAATTCGAGCTTTCATCGCTGCCGTCCGCGCCGCGTCGGCGTCGGTCGAGATACCGCCGGGAGATGACGCGGCGGTCATCCGCTGGCCGAGCGACCAATCAGTGGTTCTCAGCTCGGATGCCTTCGTCGAGGGCGTTCATTTCAAGCGGGCCTGGTTGCGGTGGGAGGCCGTCGGGTATCGGGCCACGGCAGCAGCGCTGTCGGATCTGGCCGCCATGGCCGCACGTCCCGTCGGTGTCCTGATCTCGCTGATGGTGCCGCCGGAGACGGAAGAGAGCATGCTCGTGGCGCTCGGCGAAGGGGTCGGCGAATGCCTGCGACGGCACGAGACCGGATTGCTGGGAGGCGACCTCGCCCACTCTCCGAGCGTCGTCGCGATCGATGTCTGCGCCGTCGGATCCAGCTGCAGCCCGATAAGTCGCGGCGGAGCGAGCGAGGGTGACGAGATCTGGCTCACCGGTGCCGTCGGCGGAGCCGCCACGGCGGTCCGGGCCTGGGGACGTTCGATGGAACCCGATCCTCGTGCCAGGGCTGCGTTCGAGAGGCCGACGGCGAGGATCGCCGAGGCGATCTGGCTCGCCGAGCACGCCGATCTGACCGCGCTCATCGACCTCTCGGATGGGCTCGCCGGCGACGCCCGTCAGATCGCTGCCGCCTCCGAGGCGAGACTCCGGATGGATCTGGACGCGGTGCCGTTGGCTCCGCCTCTTTCCGAGTACGCGAACCGTGACGCGGCGTTGGGCCTGGCATTGGCCGGCGGGGAGGACTACGAGCTGCTCTTTTGCAGCGAGGAAGGCAGCCTCGAAACGGTGAGGGCGGAGTTCGAGCGGCGCTTC
>JAUWDL010000344.1 GCA_030608825.1 Gemmatimonadales bacterium | reverse complement strand
GTTTCGGGCGTCTCCCTCCAGGACCTCAATCCGTCTCTCGCCGGCTCGCTCGAAGGCCTCGCGAGCCAAAGCCGCGTGGCGGGGCTCGCCTTCGACGGTGATCAGCCGAGCCTTCGCCGGCAGCAGGGAGACCAGCCACAGTGCGGAGTACCCACCGAGAGTGCCCAGCTCCAGCAGCCACTCGCCTCCAGCGAGCCTGGCACGAACTCCCACGATGCCGCCCACCAGGCGAGAGACGTGAATCGGCGGGAAGCCGCGTTCCTCCATCTGGACCCGGATCCAGCGGTGAGTCTCCGTCTCGGGAGCGAACAGCTCCTCGGAGTACTCGAGCAGGGGCGCCATGTCGTTCGGGGGCATCTTCCATCCCTCTCTGTTGCTTGCCGTCGGCGGCCGAGAATCAGCCGGCGATGCAGCGGCGGGCCGCGGAGCGGATCCAGACCCTCACGCGGGGCTGGCTGCCAGCCCTCGGATCGGTTCGAACGGCGCGAACGGCACGCGAGACCGTGACGGCATCCGCCCGTGCGAGGTCACAGACCGTCGGTATGCCCGCCGATCTCAGCGCGGCGGCGTTCCGGGCTCCCATTCCCCGAAACGCCGTCAGATCCGCGGTCGCGACAAGGTCCGTGGCTCGGTCAACCTCCATGCCATGCTCCGAGAGTAGAGCGGTGTCGGCCAATGAGAGTGCCTCCACGCTGCGGACACCGGCCGCTCGCAGGCTCCGAAGCTCGCCGGACGTGATGCCTGGCAGCGCCTCCAGCTCGGGATACGTCGAGTCGATCGTCCAGCGCTCCATGCCCAGGGCTACGAAGGCTCCGAGCACCAGGGCACTCGCCACGGCGGCACTCTTGGTGGCGGCGGTCGCGGCGGACCGGGAAACGGCGGTGGTCACGGCCGATTCGAAACCTGCCGGAAGCGTCTCCTCGAAGCTCCCTCCCCAGCCGGGTACGGCGACGCCCACGTTGACGAGCGCTTGATACACGACGAAACAGTCCAGCGCGAAGACCGGAAAGCCCAGAAAACCAGGCAGCGGCATCTCGAACAGCTTGTGTCCCTCCAGGCCCGGGACCGTGTAGATCCACCTGGCCCCGGCGAGGGAGTTGAACGCCTCCCACGCCAGCCCCACCGCCGCTCCCGCGGCGAGGACCTGGACGATCCGCTCATATCGGCCGTGCTCGAGGTCGGCCAGCAGGGACCGCTCGGGAGCGTGACGGTAGTTCCACGGCTCCAGGACGAGGGTCAGGAACCCCCAGACGAGCGGGAAGAAGAGGCGCGGCTGCCACAGCGCCAGGAGGAGGAGCGCGAATCCCGCACCCACGAGCGCGGCGGAATGCCGACTCAGGGGCAGCGCGGGACCCACCCAACCTCTGGCAACGCCCAGTCGCTGGGCCCAGCGGTAGGAGAGGTAGATCGCCGGCAGGACGGTCGCGAAGGCCGTGAAGGCGGCGAGCATCCTCGCCGGACGGCCGTCGGCGGCGAACACGTAGTACCAGTTGGCGAGGCGAAGATTCACGAGCTCGAAGAAGAACCAGAGGGACGCCGACCAGAACAGAAGGCTGATGGCGAGGCGCGCCGACGCCGGCCACCTACCCGTGATGGCCGCGTAGCCGGCGCCGAGCGCAACCAGGGTCGGGTACCAGGCCCAGTGGTAGTACCAGCCGAAAAACGGCTGCACGCCCCTGGCGGCCGCGAGCGTCGCGAAGGCAAGGACGGCAACGGCCATCACGAGGAGCACCACCGACTCTCGGAGGATGCCCGAGTGCCGTCGGAACCCGCTGCGGTTGACGAGGCGGCGTAAGCGGGCAAACTTCACCGCCGCCTCACCACCGAGCGTGGCCCGCTCGGGAACGGACGCGTTAGCGGAGCCCGTGTTCTGCATGCGGTACATAGCGATGACAACCGTTTTGCCCGTGGAGGTCCTGCAACGAGCCAAGGACTTCTACGGCGCTCATACGCGTCTCAAGGTCGGCGAGGAGACGTCCGACTCCGTGACCTTCCGCGGGGCGATAGGAAGGGCGACCATCCGAGTGGGCCGCGAGCACGGCCACACGACGGTCCACGCCTCCACCGACCGGGTCGTCGGCCTCGACGTGACCGACGTCACCAAGCGGTTCCTTTACACTCTCAGCGGCGTCTAGCATGAGCGACACCCCATCCGATCCGACGACCCGAGAGCCCGACCCACCGGCCCGGCAAACCGGCCAGGCCCCTCAGCTCACGGTGCGCCTCATCATGCCCGACCGCTGGCTGGAGCACGTCGCCGAGCTGCCGGCCACCACGACGCTGGCGGAGGCGAAGCAGCTCGGTCTTCAAGCGATGCTTCTTCGCGATACGGACGATCCCGACGACTTCTACGTGGAGTACGCCGAGAAGCGGGTGCCTGAAGAATCCATGACCCTGGCCGAGCTCGGAGTCCAGCCGCGTGAGGTCGTCTCGATACGCGCGTACGACCTGGGTCATTACCCCCGCTTCACGGGGTAGGTCGACCGGCACCTGGGTCGTGTTCGCCGCGATCTCGCGCTCGCCCACCAGGTACGCGCCGAGATCCCGGCTGCGTCGGTCCTCTCCGGCGAAGACGGCATCAGTCCACGCCGGCCCGCTCGCTGCGACGTTCAAGGAGCAGCACGTCCCGCCAGCGGCCATCCAGCTTGCCTAGCTTTTCCCGGACGCCTACGAGCCGGAAGCCGGCCCGCTCGTGCAGCCTCAGGCTGCCCGCGTTCTCGGCGAAGAGGCCGGCCTGGAGGGTCCAGAAACCGGCATCTTCGGACGCGCGGACCACCTGCGCCAGCAGCGCCGAGC
>JAUWDL010000366.1 GCA_030608825.1 Gemmatimonadales bacterium | reverse complement strand
GTCTACACTCAGAGGCGATACCTAAATATCTTTCGGGGAGAACCAGCTATCTCCAGGTTTGATTGGCCTTTCACCCCTATCCACAGCTCATCCGAGCGGTTTTCAACCCACAACGGTTCGGCCCTCCACGAGGCATTACCCTCGCTTCAGCCTGGCCATGGATAGATCACACTGGTTTCGGGTCTCGCCCCACGGACTAAATCGCCCATTTAAGACTCGCTTTCGCTAAGGCTTCGCCGCATAACGGCTTAACCTCGCCCGCGAGGACGAACTCGCCGGATCATAATGCAAAAGGCACGCGGTCAGAGCAGCGTCGCGCCCGTAGGCACGCGCCCTCCTCCCACCGCTTGTAGGCACAAGGTTTCAGGATCTATTTCACCCGCCTCCCGGCGTGCTTTTCACCTTTCCCTCACGGTACTAGTTCACTATCGGTCACAGGCTCGTATTTAGCCTTGGCAGATGGTCCTGCCAGATTCGACCGGGATTTCTCGTGTCCCGGCCTACTCAGGAAACGGCCCCAGGCCGCTCGTCGTACTCCGCCTACAGGGCTTTCACCTCCTACGGCGCGGCTTTCCAGCCGACTTCGACTTGTACGATCGAACAGACCCGAGAGACCGGCAGATCTCTCCGGACCGCCCCTACAACCCCGCTCGGGCAACGACTGCCGTCTTACACCCGGGCGGTTTGGGCTCTTCCCCGTTCGCTCGCCGCTACTAAGGGAATCACTGTTGTTTTCTCTTCCTCGAGGTACTTAGATGTTTCAGTTCCCTCGGTTCGCTTCCCAAGGCCTATGTATTCAGCCAAGGGATGACCGGGCATTACCCCGGCCGGGTTCCCCCATTCGGAAATCCAGGGATCAAAGCTCGCGTGCAGCTCCCCCCGGCTTATCGCAGCTTGCCACGTCCTTCATCGCCGGCCTGTACCAAGGCATCCACCTTGCGCCCTTACTGCTTGATCCCCTCTCTGCGTTGGGGGTCGCGACGCGACGAGAATCGCGGTCGGATGACCGGTCAGCTCGAAGCGAAACGTCCCACAGATCGGAGACTCGTCACCTCTCGGCGCCTACAGCACACAACAACCCATTCGCTCACACCCAGTTGTCAAAAAGCAACTTCAGCCGCCGATTGGCGGCAGCCAAAGAGTTTAGCTGAAGAAACCTACACAGTCAATATCCGGATGGTTCCAAGCCTCTGTCGGCCGGGACCTGGCGGGGTGACTTTTGCTTCTTATACCCGTGGCCGACGCCGCAGGTTCGCGCCTTCCCGCGATGCGATCCGAGACACCCGCATGGTACCGCGCGCCAATCACGGGCAGCTGATGACGATGTCGTGCGTGTGGCTGGCGCCGACAGCGCCGTTGCCGGAGGAAGTGACGCTGACGGACAGCCCGTCTTGCAGGGCTTCGAAGTCCGCTGCGGTGATGGTCACCGTGTGCGTATGACCGGTGTTGTCACCGCGAATGTCGTAGATGCGCTCGGTGCCTGCTATGACGTCCTCGACAGGGATGACCAGAAGATGGTCGCCGCCGGAGGGCAGGTGGTTGTCCAGGATCTCCACGACGGGACCTACGGTGACACACGAGGAGGCGTTCGCGTCGGTGCCGCCGCCGTCGCACCCGGAGAGCGAGCCCGCTACGACGACCGCGAGGAGAACCGGGAGGGCTCGAGAAGGCGAAAAGTACATCCGAACTACTCTCCGACCTCCGCTGACTCGCCGCCCTCCAACGGCCGGGCCTCCTCGGCGAGCACGGTGACCTCGTTCTCTACCACCTGCAGGAAGCCGCGGGCCACGTGGAAGCGGTGCAGCGAACGGCCGTCCCGGAGCCGGAGCTCTCCCTCTCCGAGCAGCACCATCATGGGGGCATGGCCATAGAGGATACCCAGCTGGCCGTCGTAGGCGGGGGCGACCATCGCCTCCGCCTTGCCCTCGTAGCCGATCCCTGCCGGGGAGATGATGCTCACCCGCAGTACCCGGGGCTCGGAGCTCACGAGATCCTCCGCCGGCCGGCCTGCCCGGAACTCACGCCGCCGCTCCCTCCAGCTCCCGGGCCTGCGCGACGACCTCTTCGATGCCGCCCACCATGTAGAAGGCCTGCTCGGGCAGGTGGTCGAACTCGCCGGCCACGACGCGCTCGAAGGACTCGATGGTCTGATCCAGCGGCACGTACTTGCCGGACCTGCCGGTGAAGACCTCGGCCACGAAGAACGGCTGCGAGAGGAAGCGCTGAATCCGGCGCGCCCGCCCCACGATCACCTTGTCCTCCTCACTCAGCTCATCCATGCCGAGGATCGCGATCACGTCCTGAAGGTCCTTGTAGCGCTGCAGGATCTCCTGCACGGCCGTGGCCACATTGTAGTGGCGCTCGCCGATGTACTGCGGGTCCAGGATCCGGCTCGTCGAGTCCAGCGGGTCCACGGCCGGGTAGATCCCCAGCTCGACGATCTGCCGCGAGAGCACCGTCGTGGAATCCAGGTGCGTGAAGGCGGCTGCCGGCGCCGGGTCCGTGAGATCGTCGGCCGGCACGTAGATCGCCTGCACCGAGGTGATCGATCCCGCCTTCGTCGAGGTGATCCGCTCCTGCAGCTGGCCCATCTCGGACGCGAGCGTCGGCTGATAGCCCACCGCGCTCGGCATTCGGCCGAGCAGGGCCGACACCTCCGAGCCCGCCTGGCTGAACCGGAAGATGTTGTCGATGAAGAGCA
>JAUWDL010000058.1 GCA_030608825.1 Gemmatimonadales bacterium | reverse complement strand
CAACTTCTACATCGTGGCGATGCTCTTCATCGTCTTCGATATCGAGACGATCTTCCTCCTGCCGTGGGCCGTCGTGTTCCGGGATCTCGCCCTCGGAGGGTTCCTGGCGATGATGATCTTCCTCGGCGTCCTGGGCGTCGGGCTCGTGTACGCCTGGAAGAAGGGAGCGCTCGAGTGGGACTGAGCGACTCCGAGGGGCTCGGGATGACCACGACGAGGCGCTCCCTGCCGGTCGCCGAGGGGGAGCGTCTCGACACCGGAATCCCGAGGAACTGGCTCACGACACGCGTCGACTACGTCGTCAACTGGGCCCGCCGCAACTCCCTCTGGCCGATGCCCTTCGGAACCGCGTGCTGCGCCATCGAGATGATGGCCGCCTTCGGCTCCAAGTACGATCTTGCACGCTTCGGCATGGAGCGGATGTCGTTCAGCCCGCGACAGGCGGATCTGATGATCGTGGCCGGGCGGGTCACCTACAAACTGGCTCCCGTGCTCCGGAGGATCTGGGACCAGATGCCCCAGCCCAAGTGGTGCGTCTCCATGGGAGCGTGCGCCAGCTCGGGCGGCATGTTCGACAACTACACGATCGTACAGGGAATCGACACGATCATCCCCGTGGATGTGTACGTGCCCGGCTGCCCGCCGCGCCCCGAGGGCCTGACCTACGGCCTGATGATGATCCAGGAGAAGATCAAGGGGGAGACGCTGAGCAGCGCGGCGTTCCGCTCGGAGGCCGCCGAGGCGGTGGGACGGCCCAACCTGCCGCCGGAGGCCATCGAGCTCGTCGCCCAACCGTTCGGCAACTCGACGAAGCAGAACCGGGTCAGCGGCCTCGCCGCGACCTCGGCCGTCGCGAGGCCGGTCGACCGCCTCGAACGTCTCCTGGAGCACTCCTGACCTTATCCGGATGACCCGAGCTAGCGCGGAAGTATCTCCCCAGCTTGTCGTCGGCCACCGCCGCGACGGAGAGGATCCGGAAAGCCACGCTTCCGTGATCGCTCTGCGCAGCGAGTTCGAGGACGCCGTGCGGGCCGTCGAAACCGATGCGATCGGAACGGCCGTCGCCAACGTGATTCCGGAGCGCGTCTTCGAGATCCTGCGGTACCTGCACGCCGACCCCGGGCAGGCCTACGATCTTCTCGTCGATCTCACGGGAGTGGACATCGGTGGAGGCCGGCCGCTTCGCGTCTGGTATCAGCTCTGGTCGATGCGCCACGGACGCCAGCTACGCGTTGTCGCCAAGCTCCCGCTGGAGAAGCTGGAGCTGCGCAGCGTCACGCCGCTCTGGGAATCCGCCAACTGGATGGAGAGGGAAGTCTACGACATGTTCGGGATCACCTTCCGAGGTCATCCCGACCTGCGGCGGATCCTCATGCCGGAGAACTACGAGGAAGGCTTTCCGCTCCGGAAGGACTTCCCCCTGCGCGGCCGCTTCAGCCGCTCGGAGCAGACGCGCCGGGCCCTCTCGAGAGATCTGGAGGATGTGTACGCCCGGGCCGAGCTCGAGATGGCGGGCGTGCCCCTGGATGAGATCGGTATGCAGGAGGTGCCGCCGGACCGCCGACCGGAGGAGCTCGTCGGGGGCCCGGATGCGCTCGACGGGAAGCCGATGCTGCTGAACATGGGGCCGCAGCATCCCGCCACGCATGGTGTCCTTCGGCTCGTCCTCGAGCTCGATGGCGAACGAATCCTCCGCTGCACCCCCCACATCGGCTACCTGCACACCGGGTTCGAGAAGACGTGCGAGTACCGGGAGTGGAACCAGGTGGTACCGTACACGGACCGGATGGACTACCTGGCGCCGATGCTCTACAACATCGGATACGCCCTCGCCGTCGAAAGCCTGCTCGGCATCGAGGTGACGCCTCGCTGCCAAGTGGTCCGTGTCATCCTCTCGGAGCTGAACCGGCTCCTGGGCCACCTCCTGTGGATCGGCACGACCGCGATCGACCTCGGCGCATTCAGCGTCTTCCTGTACACCTTCCAGGAGCGCGAGCGGATCTACAACCTGCACGAAGCCTACACCGGCGCTCGAGTCACCACTTCGGTCACCCGGATCGGGGGCATGCTCGCGGACTTTCCGCCCGGCTGGGTCGACGCGGCGCGAGACTTCGTACGGACGTTCCCGAGCACGCTCGCGGAGGTCGACCGCCTGCTCACCCGGAACGCGATATGGATCTCGCGGCAGCAGGACATCGGCGCGATCGGACCGGAGGAGGCGGTGAGCTTCGGCCTGACGGGTCCGAACCTCCGCGCCAGCGGAGTCGCGTACGACGTGCGCAAGGCCCGACCATACCTGGGCTACGAGGAGTACGACTTCGACGTGCCGGTGGGCGTGCACGGGGATACCTACGACCGCTACCTCGTCCGGTTCGAGGAGATGCGCCAGAGCGCGCGAATTCTCGAACAGGCCTTGGACCGGCTGCCGGCCGGACCGATCGACATCGAAGACTACTCGGTCGTGCTGCCGCCCAAGAGCGAGGCGATGGGATCGATAGACTCCATGATCGCCCACTTCAAGCTCGTCATGGAGGGGATCCAGGTGCCCGCGGGAGAGGTGTGGTATTCGATCGAGGCCTCCAAGGGCGAGCTGGGTATCGGCCTCGTCTCGGATGGCGGGAGCAAGCCGGTCCGGTGCCGCTTCCGCGGCCCCTCCTTCATCAACCTCGCCGCGCTCCCGTTCATGGTCGAGGGAGAGCTCGTGGCCGACGTGCTGGCCGTCAACGCCAGCCTGGACATCGTGCTCGGGGAGATCGACCGGTGAGCCGCCGCCTCCATCCTGCCGTGGCCGGCGCCCAGCCCTTCCAGCTGGCGGAGCGGGATCCCGATGCGCCCCTGTTCGGCAGCGAGGAGGGCCGGGAGCGCCTCGAGGCGATTCTCAGCCGCTATCCGACCAGGCGGGCGGCGCTCCTCCCGCTCCTCGGCTACGCTCAGGAGCTCCACGGCTGGATCTCGACCGGGGACATGGAGGAGATCGCCGAGGTGCTCGAGCTCACTCCGGCCTACGTATGGTCGGTGGCCTCCTTCTACACGATGTACAACAAGCATCCCGCCGGTCGGCACATGATCCAGGTGTGCACGAACATCTCCTGCCACCTGAACGGAGCACCCCGGGTGCTGGAGGAGTTCCTCGAGCAGACCGGCACGGTCGAGGGAGAGACGACGGAGGATGGCCGCTTCACGGTGCTGGAAGCGGAGTGCCTGGGCGCGTGCGGCTTCGCGACCGCCGTTCAGATCAACGACGCGTATCACGAGAACGTGACCCCGGAGAAGGTGGCGGAGATCCTCGCGTCGCTCGACGGGCCGGAGAGCAGCTGAGGACCGGCGATGGCCTATCCCTACCGAGACGACCGCGAGACGACGACGATCCTCTCCCGGCACATGGGCGAGCCCGAGGCTCGCTCCCTGAGCGGCTGGCTCGAGCGCGGCGGATACGAGGCGTTGCGCAAGGCGGTCCAGATGGAGCCGGACGAGATCACCGAAGTCGTCAAGGAGTCGGGGCTGCGGGGGCGCGGCGGAGCCGGTTTCCCGACCGGGATGAAGTGGAGCTTCATGCCGAGCGAGCCGAGTGGCCCGCACTACCTGTGCGCCAACGCCGATGAGAGCGAGCCCGGAGCCTTCAAGGACCGGGAGATCATGAGGTGGACGCCCCACCTGCTCATCGAGGGCTGCCTCATTGCTGCCCGGGCGATTCGCGCGGAGCACGTCTACATCTACGTGCGCGGCGAGTTCTTCCCGGTCATCAGGGTCCTCAATCAGGCCGTCGTCGAGGCCTACGAAGCCGGGTACATCGGTGAGAGCGTGTGCGATAGCGGGTGGGGCTGCGACCTCACCGTGCACATCGGAGCGGGAGCCTACATCGCCGGTGAGGAGACCGGGCTGATGTCGTCCCTCATGGGCGGCCGCGCCGAGCCGTGGATGAAGCCGCCCTTTCCGGCGCAGCGCGGCGTGTTCGGCGCCCCGACCACCGTCAACAACGTCGAGACGCTGGCCTCGGTACCGGGGATCGTGATGAACGGCTCCGCCTGGTATCGGCAATGGGGAAGCGAGAAGAGCCCGGGCACCAAGATGTGGTGCTGCTCCGGGAACCTGACCAAGCCCGGCAACTACGAGCTCGAGCTTGGCCTCCCGCTCGGGGAGATCATCCACGACGTGTGCGGCGGGCCGCCGGAGGGCCGGAAGGTCAAGGCCGTTCTGCCGGGCGGCTCCTCGACGGCGTTTCTTACGGCCGACGAGCTGGATTGCGTGACGACGTACGAGGGCTTGCAGGAGGCGGGAAGCGCCCTCGGCACCGCCTCGCCGATCGTGCTGGACGAAACCGCCGAGATAGTTCCCGCCATGCGCCGCATCGCGCAGTTCTACGCCCACGAGTCGTGCGGCCAGTGCGTTCAGTGCCGAGAGGGAACGGCATGGATCACCAAGATCCTGCGCCGAATCGAAGAGGGGGATGGAGAGCCGAGGGACCTGGACACGCTCTACGACCTGTGCGACCAGCTTACGGGACGGACGATCTGCGTCCTGGCCGACAGCGTCGTCTTTCCGCTGCGTTCTTCGCTGGACAAGTTCCGCCACGAGTACGAGGCGCTCATGCGGCGTAGCGCTTCCGTGGCCACGTAAGGCGTCGAGCGGGGGCCCGGGATCGGAGCTGACGGAGGAATGACGGAAGGCAACGACCTGATCAACCTGATCATCGATGGCATCGAGATCGCCGTCGAGCCAGGTACGCACGTCATCGACGCGGCCGAGCGAGCGGGCGTCCTCATCCCGCGCTATTGCTACCATCCGGGCATTCCGAGCAGGCCCGCCCAGTGCCGGGTCTGCCTCGTGGAGATCGAGGGACAGCCAAAGCTCCAGCCGTCCTGCAAGATGACGGTCACGGAAGGAATGGTCGTTCATACGGCCAGCGAGGAGGCCGAGGACGCCCGCCGAGCCGTGATCGAGCTCCTTCTCGTGAACCACCCCCTGGACTGCCCGATCTGCGACGCGGCGGGACAGTGCATGCTGCAGGACTACGCCCTCGAGACTGAGCAGCTCCGAAGCCGCCTGCACGAGGAGAAGCTGGTGCAGGGGCGGGATCGCATCGCTGACGACATCCTCTACTTCGCGGACCGGTGCATCATCTGTACGCGCTGCGTTCGCTTCATGAGCGAGGTGGCGGGAGACGAGACCCTCATCGTCGCTCAGCGCGGAGATCGGAACGTGATCGACACGTTTCCCGGGCGCGATCTGGATCACCCCTTCCAGGGCAACATCGTCGACGTCTGCCCGGTCGGCGCCCTCGTGCACGAGGACTTCCTCTTCAAGGCTCGCTTCTGGGACATGGATCAGACAGCCTCGATCTGCCCCGGCTGCTCGACGGGCTGCAACGTCACGATCGACGTCAAGGAGAACCAGATCGTCCGGGTGAAACCGCGCCACAACCCGGAGGTCAACTCCTACTGGATGTGCGATCACGGCCGGAAGCACCTCGTCATGTCCAACCGTGGGGAGCGAGCTGACGTCCCGTTGATCCGGCCTGACGGTCGGCTCGTGGCAGCCGACTGGAGCGAGGCCCTGGCCTGGGTGGCGGATCGACTTCTGGAGGTGACGGGGGGAGACGCCGTGGTCTCGCCCGACTCGGCCAACGAGAGCCTCTTCTTCCTGCGGGAGCTGCTCGACCGCCTCGGGATCGGGGGCGGCAGCTTCCGAGTGCCGACCGGCGAGGAGGCAACACTCGCCGGCTTCCCCAAGCTCGCGCTGCGCGCCGAGCGGGCTCCGAACACGACCGGCGCGGAGCTGTTCGGCTTCGCCCGGGTCGACGATCCGGCGCCCTCACCGGCCGGAGCGGGACTGATCGTGCTGGAGGATCCGCTCGCCGACCACGAGCCCGAGTGGGGCGGGGAAGCAGCCTTCTTCCTTTACGTCGGAGGGCGGCTGTCGAGCGCCGCCCGGAACGCGCATGCCGTCCTCCCGGTCACCGGCTTCGCGGAGATGGAGGGCAGCTTCACGAACTTCGAGGGCCGGGTGCAGCGCTTCCACCAGGCCCTTCGGCCGCCGGGCCTGGCGCGGCCCGCCTGGATGGTCCTGAGCCGATTGATCGCCGAGCTGGACCTGCGGCGCGGCGCCGAGACCCGCACCGAGACGCCGCTGGAAGTGGGTCAGGCGTTCGCGGCCATGGCCGTCGCCACGCCCGAGCTCGGCGGTTTCGAGTGGGACTCGATCGGACCGAAGGGTGCTCGCCTCGTAGCGGCAGGCGATGCGGTCTCGGCTGACGTG
This sequence comes from Gemmatimonadales bacterium, assembly GCA_030608825.1. Taxonomy (GTDB): domain Bacteria; phylum Gemmatimonadota; class Gemmatimonadetes; order Palauibacterales; family Palauibacteraceae. The sequence goes on along the minus strand of JAUWDL010000058.1, from coordinate 958 downwards.
GCATGACCGAAATCTCCGGGGGCCCGTTCGTCGCCGCGACGATCCTGAAGGTGATCGTCTTCTTCACGCTGCTGATCCTGAGCATCGCGCTCGGTACGTACGTGGAGCGGCGGATCGCCGCCTTCATCCAGGATCGCAGCGGCCCGAACCGGGTCGGGCCGATCGGGCTGCTCCAGGTCGTCGCCGATGGCCTCAAGAACCTGCTGAAAGAGGAGACCTGGCCCAGCGCCGCCTACAAGGGCTTCTTCCTCCTCGCTCCGGGGCTGGCGCTGATCCCGGGCACGATCCTCTTCGCGGTCATCCCGTTTGCATCTCCGGCGCCGACCCGCTGGGGCTACGTGGACATGATCGTGGCGGACGTGCCGATAGGCGTGCTGTATATCCTCGCCATCGCGTCTCTGGGCGTGTACGGCGTGGTGATGGCCGGCTGGTCCTCCGGGAGCAAGTACGCGTTTCTCGGCGGGCTCAGGGGCTCGGCACAGATGGTGAGCTACGAGGTCGGGCTCTCGCTCAGCCTCGTCCCGGTGCTCATGCTGGCCGGCGACGTGAGAGTCCCCGAGATCGTGACGCTCCAGCAGAATTATCCGGGGGACGCCACGACCCTGGGGGTGTGGCTCTTCGCGCCCCTCCTCGTCGGGACGTTCCTCTTCTACCTGACGGGCCTGGCGGAGACAAACCGGCTCCCCTTCGACCTTCCGGAGGCGGAGGCCGAGCTCGTCGGGGGGTACCACACCGAATACTCCTCCATGAAGTTCGCCGTCTTCATGATGGGCGAGTACGGGCACCTGATCACCACGGCCATGCTCGTCACGGTCTTCTTCTTCGGCGGCTGGGACATCCCCTTCTGGAGCGGCGACAACATCAGGGTGGCAGCGGACGGCTCCCTGATCGGCGAACCAGCCTGGTGGAAGACGCTGCTCACGCTGATCGCATTCGTGATCAAGAGCAGTCTCGTGTT
>JAUWDL010000284.1 GCA_030608825.1 Gemmatimonadales bacterium | reverse complement strand
GCTCGGGGTGGGCCTGTCGGTAGCGCCGCCGACATGGCGGCTCAGCTCGAGCCTCTGCTCGGAAGTTGGGCGCGCGTCTTGTTCGCGGGAGGGCTGCTCGCGGCGGGCCTCTCTTCCGCCGTCACCGCGCCGCTGGCCGCGGCCTACGCGGCCGCCGGGACGCTGGGCTGGGATCCGTCGATTCGAGGCGGGCGACCGCGCGCGATCTGGATCGGGGTGCTCGGAATCGGGGCCGTCTTCGCCGCGGCCGGCTTTCGTCCGGTCCCGCTCATCCTCTTCGCCCAGGTGGCGAACGGCCTTCTGCTTCCCGCCGTCGCCCTCTTCCTGCTGGTCGTGGTCAACGACCGGGAACGGATGGGGAGGTGGGCGAACGGCCGCTGGATGAACCTCGCCGGGATCGTCGTCCTGCTCGTGACCCTCGGCCTCGCCGTAAGGACGCTAGTTCGCGTCCTGTAGGGCGGGGGCTGCGCGAGAAGTCTCCGGGATAACCGCCCGCCGCCGGACCGGCCTTCCGACGATGAGGACCACGGCGGCCACGATCATGGCGCCGGCGACGAGGATGCGCGGACTCAGGGGCTCGCTGGCTAGCGCCCACCCCAGAGCCACGGCCACGACCGGATTCACGTACGCGTAGGTCGCGGCGCGAGCCGGCGTCGTCTTCTGCAGCAGCCACACGTAGGCGCTGAAGGCGACGATCGCCCCGAAGACGATCAGATAGGCGAGCGCCCACAGCGACCGGGCGGAGACGGCGGACGGATCGAATCGGCCCAGCTCGCCCGTGCCGGCGGCGACGGCGAGAAGGAGGACCCCGCCGGCGAACATCTCCATGCCCGTGGCGAGGGTTTGAGAGGCCGGAAGCTCGGCCTTCCGAGAGTAGAGCGAGCCGATCGCCCACAGCAGAGAGGCGAGAACGACGACACCGGCGCCGATGGGATTGATCCTCTCTCCGCCTCCGAGACCGCCCGGTCCGACCAGGAACCCGACGCCCACGAAACCGAGGAGGAGGCCCACCGCCATCCCGAGTCCGGGCCGGGAGCCCGTCCCACGCAGCCAATCGAGCAGAACCATCCAGAGCGGCACGATCGCCACGATGAGCGCCGTGAGTCCGGAGGGCACCGTCTGCTCGGCCCAGACCACGCCCCCGTTCCCGCCCAGCAGGAGGAGCCCGCCGATGATGGCGGCGGATCGCCAGTGCAGCCGTTGGGGCCGGCCGGCTCCGAGCGCGCGGGCGACCGCGTAGAGGATGCCGCCGGCGATCACGAACCGGACGCCCGCCATGAGGAACGGGGGAAGCGTCTCGATCGCGAAGCGGATGGCGAGGTAGGTCGAGCCCCAGATCACGTAGACCGCAGCGAACGCCGCGACGAATGTCCGTCGGCGGGGCGCTCCTGCCTGCTTGGCTACCATCACGACTCAATCACCGCCTCCGGTCCGCGACTCCCTTCCCATCTCCCGCCCCTCTTTCCGACTCCGCCAAGAAGCTCGCTGGTAGTATGCTGCCGGCCGAATATCGCTGGTTGTATAACGGCTCGCTCCTCTCTGCGTGAAAAACAGCGGGAGCCTTGTCTTGCCGGGCACGGGGCGGTCCTGCTAAGCTGCGCCGTCCCCTGCACACGAATGAAAGGAACCGACCCCATGCGCGCCCTGACCCGAGCGGTACCCTACGTGATCGTGGTGGTGCTGGCGCTCACGAACCTGAGTGCCTGCGCCTCGAAGAAATCGTACGATGCGTCCGTCGCCCGCGGCGATTCCCTGCAGGTCGCCAACGTCCAACTGCAGGCCGACTACGACAGCCTCCAGAATATCTTCGCGACCGAGATGGAGGCCGCCTCGCTGGACATGCAGCTCCTCCGGGACGGCATCGAGATCGAGCTGCCCGCCGACCTCCTGTTCGAGTCCGGCTCGCTCACGGTGAAGAGAAGCGCGAGTGAGTTCGGCATGAAGCTGGTGGACTACCTGAAGGGGAACGACTACCTCGTCTTCGTGACCGGCTACACCGACAGCCAGAATCCGATCGGCAACCTGGCTCAGCGTTACCCGACGAACTGGGAGCTCTCAGCCGCGCGCGCGGCATTGGCAGTGAGGTTCCTGGTCGGGGAGGGGTTGTCCGGGAGCCGCTTCTGGGCGACCGGCCGCGCCGCCAACGACCCGGTGGCGTCCAACAGCACGCCGGAGGGACGCGCGAAGAACCGCCGGCTGAGGCTCGTACTCCGGCCCGCCGGCGTGGTCTACAGCACGCCGTAGGCTAGACTCCGGGCTGCGCTGCGAGCGGAACGAACGTCACGCGACGTCACTCTCGACGGGGTCCGGCACGAAATCGAAGCCGGCCGGACCCCACCAGTACTCCTGCATGGCCTCGAACCAGTAGGCGAGCGCCCGCCACTCGCCGTACGGCTCGTAGAGCTGCTCGATCTCGGCCGCCGACGGTCGGCGGCCCCCGAAGTGGCGATCCTTCACGAACGCGTACACGGCGCTGTCGATCGACAGCCGGTCCGCGACGCCGTTGAGGATCATCAGATAGTCCGCGGTGGCGGGTCCGATGCCTTTGACGGACAAGAAGGCCTTTCGGAGCTCCGGTCCTTCCAGCTGCCCGCGCTCGATCGGGCCGATGTCCAGGCTCCCATCCATAAGCGAGGCGGCCAGCTCGACGACGTAGGGGGCCCGGTACCCGAGACGGCACCGCTCCCGCAGAGTTTCTTCCCCCGCCTCGGCGATGCGTTCGGGCGTCGGCCACGCGTGGTAGCCTTCGACCGGTTCGCCGAGCTCGGCGACCAGCGAGATCATCCTGACCGCCTGCGACCACTGGACGTTCGTGCCGCAGATTGATTTGACGAGCTCTTCCCACACGGTGGGGCAGCGGAGAAAGCGTCCGGCTCCGAGCTCCGGAATCGCCGCCAGGTGCTCGTGCCGGCGGCAGAGGTCGTGGAAGCCAGCGATCTCCAGGTCAAGCTGGAGCATCTGCCGAACGTCGGACCGGAGCTGCCGCCGGTCCGCATCCGTGAGCTTGCCTGCGACCTCGGCCCGGGTCTCGAGGGTGCCCCGCCGAGGCTCACGGATGCGGAAGACCACCGACTGGCCGCTGGCGTCGCGCGCGACGCGGGTCAGCGTCTTCCCCTCCGCGTCCCAGTGGAAGGGCGGGCACTGATACCAGCCGTGCGAATACACGACCGGGAGGAAGCCGAAATCCGCGGGTGTCCGCATCGTCATCTTCGT
>JAUWDL010000062.1 GCA_030608825.1 Gemmatimonadales bacterium | reverse complement strand
CCCGAGCCCACACGACACGAGCTGCTGTACGGCGGAAGCGGTTTCCTCGGTGTGCTGACGTTCCTGCATTCCCGCGAGCGCAAACGGTACAAGCAGTACATCCGCGTCTTTCTCCGGGGTTACCAGGTGCCGCGGAGATGCGGGCGCTGCGACGGCACCCGGCTGCGTCCCGAGGCGCTCGACGTCCGGGTCGGAGACCTCCACATAGCGGCGGCCGCCGCTCTCGACATCTCGAATCTGCGTCGCTGGCTGGCCGACCTCGAGCTGACACCGTTCGAGCAGAGTGTGGCCCGCACCATCCGTCGCGAGCTCGAGGACCGCTTGCGTTTCATGGACGACGTCGGCCTCGGCTACCTGACCGTGGATCGGCAGGCACGCACTCTGTCGGGCGGCGAGATGCAGCGGCTGCGGCTGGCCAGCTGCCTGGCGAGCCATCTGGTCGATACGCTCTATGTGCTGGACGAGCCGACGATCGGCCTGCATCCGCGGGATGTCGAGCGCTTCCTGAGGGTGCTCGTACGGCTACGTGACCTCGGCAACACCGTGCTGGTGGTCGAGCATGACACCTCGGTGCTCGCGGCCGGCGACCACATCGTCGAGCTGGGGCCCGGCTCCGGAGAGCGCGGCGGAGAGGTCGTGTTCGAGGGGGACTGGGCTTCGCTCCTGAGCGCCGAGACGGTAACGGGCCGGGCGCTGCGGACACCTCCCCGCCGCCGCCCACGTCGGCGAAGCCCTCGCGGCAGCCTGCGGCTGCGGGGCGGCACCCTGCACAACCTCCGCGGGCTCGACGTGGACATCCCGCTGGGCGTGCTGACGGTCGTGACCGGCGTGTCGGGCTCGGGCAAGTCGACGCTCGTGCACGACCTCCTCTACCGAGCGCTCGAGAGGACGCTCAAGCGGAGGACCACGGCGAAGGCCCACCTCGGCGAGCGAAGCGGGAGGTACCACAGCTTGGAGGGGACTTCGGCGCTCGACGATGTCGTGCTGGTGGATCAGACGCCCATCGGTCGGACTCCGCGGTCCAATCCGGTGACCTACATCAAGGCGTTCGGCGAGATACGTCGCCTGTTCGCCGAGCAGCCACTCTCCCGCCGAAGGGGCTATTCGGCCCGCCACTTCAGCTTCAACACGTCCGGCGGAAGGTGCGAGGCGTGCAAGGGAGCCGGGGAGGAATTGGTCGAGATGGTCTTCCTGGCGGATGTGGCCCTGACGTGTGAAGCGTGCGGCGGATCACGCTATCGCGCCGAGATCCTCGAGGTCCGGTACCGGGAGCGGAACATTCGGGAAGTGCTGGAGCTCACCGTGGACGAGGCGATCCGCTTCTTCCTTCGCCAGGATCGAATCGGAGAGCGGCTCTGGCAGCTGCAGCGAGTGGGGCTGGGCTACCTTCGACTCGGTCAGCCGGCGACGACCCTGTCGGGAGGCGAAGCGCAGCGCCTGAAGGTGGCCAGAGAGCTGGCAGCGAATCGGGCGGTGGCCAGACGCCTCTACATCCTGGATGAACCGACGGTCGGGCTCGGCCTGAGCGAGCTGGCCCGTCTCGTGGATGTCCTGGACGAGCTCGTAGAGGCCGGAGGGTCGGTTCTTGTCGTCGAGCACAACCTGGAGGTGATCGCCCGCGCCGACTGGGTTATCGACCTGGGTCCGGAGGCGGCCGAGGCCGGCGGCACGATCATGGCTGAAGGCCCCCCCGAAGCGGTCGCCGCCGAGAAGCGGTCCCATACCGGACGCTACCTGCGGACGTTCTTCGAGAGGGGTCGCGGGGCGGCGACGAACGGCGAGCACCCGGAAGGCGACCGGTTCGGCGACGAGCGGGCGGGGTGAACCCTCCCCGGCTCTCCGTGCTCCTCCCCTGCCGGGATGCCGAGCGGCACCTCGACGAGTGCATCGCCAGCCTCGGGGCGCAGACGCTCTCCGACTACGAGATCCTGGCCGTGAACGACGGCTCGAGCGACGGCACCCCGGGGATTCTGGAACGGTGGGCGAAGCGGGATCCACGGGTTCGGGTGTTGAGGGGAACGGGGTCGGGCATTGCCGAGGCGTTGTCTCTGGCGGCGAACCATGCCCGGGCGGAGTACCTGGCCCGAATGGATGCGGACGACGTGATCCACGCGCAGCGCTTTCACCTTCAGTGGCGCTTTCTGCAGGCGCGAACCGAGGTGGCGGCGTGCGGGACCGGGGTCCGCTACTTCCCCCGCGGACGGGTCGGGTCCGGCTACGCGCGCTACGAGAGTTGGCTCAACTCGCTGCACGGGCAGGAGGAGGTGGAGCGGGACCTGTTCGTCGAGTGTCCGCTCGCGCATCCGACGATGATGGTGCGGGCCGCGGCCTATCGGCAGGTGGGGGGCTACCGGGATCGTGGCTGGCCGGAGGACTACGATCTGGTCTTCCGCCTCCATAGATCGGGCTCCGGACTGGCGAACCTGCCCGAGGTCCTGCTGAGCTGGCGGATCACGGCTGGACGGCTCTCCATGCGGTCCGACAGGTACTCGCCGGAGGCGTTTCGCCGCTGCAAGGTGCACCACCTGCTTCGCGGCTACCTGCCCTCCGGCCGAGCGATCGTGATCTGGGGAGCGGGCCGCGTGGGCAAGCCTCTGGCCCGCGAGCTTCTTCGGCATCAGCTTCAACCGGCCGCGTTCGTGGACCTCGATCCCAGAAAGATCGGACAGCAGGTTCACGGCGCCGTCGTCTGCCTACCATCTCATCTGAAGGGACGGGCAGATCAACGGCCCTTCGTGCTGATCGCGGTAGGATCCCCTGGAGCGAGAGAGGATATTCGCGCCTCGCTGGCCGAGATGGTCTACGCGGGATCGAAGGACTACCTCGCTTTTGCCTGACCGAAGGAGAAAGAGCATGATCGGAAGACGCCGGCCGTTCCGGGCGTCGGCGTTGACTGCCGTCGCCGTGGTGTTCCTCCCGGGCCTCGGCCTGGGGGCCTCACCGGCGGGGGCGTACGCGCCCCAGGACGCCGCAGGCACCTCGACCGCAGCGTCCGCCGGCGAGATCGCCGATCTCCTGCACGGCCAACGGAACGGCGCTTGGAAATCCACCTACCGTCCGCTCGCCTCCGGTCCCACTCTCATCCGCGGCGCGACGGTCATGACCGCTGCGGGCGAGGAGATCGAGGGCGGAGATCTCTTCATGCGGGATGGGAAGATCGTCGAGGTGGGCCGGAACCTGGACGTCCCGGCCGGCACGGACGTGATCGACGCGAGCGGGAGGTTCGTGACGCCCGGGATCATCGACACGCACTCGCACCTCGGGGTCTCCCCGTCACCCTCGATCTCCTCCACGAGCGACACGAACGAGTCGACCGATCCGAACACGGCCGAAGTATGGGCGATGCACTCGGTGTGGCCGCAGGATCCGGGTTTCACCCGGGCGCTCGCCGCCGGCGTGACCACCCTCCAGATCCTCCCGGGCAGCGCCAACCTGATCGGGGGCCGGGGCATCACCCTCAAGACGGTTCCCGGCCGTACGGTCCAGGAGATGATGTTTCCGGACGCCCCGATGGCGCTGAAGATGGCGTGTGGCGAGAACCCGAAACGGGTGTATGGGGGCAGGCAGCGGTCGCCCAGAACGCGCATGGGGAACATGGCGGGCTACCGCGAGGCCTTCATCGAGGCGGAACGATACCGCAGGAGGTGGGACGCCTGGATCGAGGGCGGCATGACCGGCGACGTGGGCGATGCGGAAGATGCCGGTGATGCTGAAGACGTCGGTGACACCGGATATACCGGTGACGCCCGGAACTCAAAGGGTCCGCCGGTGCGCGATCTGGCCAAGGAGACGCTGGCCGAGGTGCTGCGCGGGGCCATCTTCGTGCACAACCACTGCTACCGCGCCGACGAGATGGCCCAGATGATGGACCTCGCGCGCGAGTTCGGCTTCCGGATCCGCTCCTTCCACCACGCGATCGAGGCGTACAAGCTCCGGGACCTATTGGCACGCGACACGGTCGCCGCCTCGATGTGGGTGGATTGGTGGGGGTTCAAGCTCGAGGCCTACGACGCGGTGCCCCAGAACATCGCCCTGGTCTCTGAGGCTGGCGCGCGGGCAATCCTCCATACCGACAGTGATATGGGGATCCAGGTCATGAACCAGGATGCCGCTCGGGCGATGTACGCCGGAAGGGCTGCCGGCATCGACGTCGGCCGAGACGAGGCGCTTCGATGGATCACCGCGAACCCGGCCTGGGCCCTCGGGCTCGACGACCGGGTCGGCACGCTGCAGCCGGGCAAGAACGCCGATCTCGTGATCTGGTCGGGGGATCCCTTCTCCGTGTACTCGCGAGCCGATCAGGTCTTCATAGACGGTGCGCTGATCTACGATCGGAGTCGGTCGGACGTCCAGCCGACGACGGATTTCGAGCTCGGGATTCTGCCGTCATCCGGCCAGGGAGGCGACCGATGACCGCCCGGACCATCGCCGCGGCGCTCGCGGTATCGGCGGCGCTTCTGCTCTCTGCCACGCGCCCGGGCGAGCTGGCGGCCCAGAACCTCGCAATCGTCGGCGCCACCGTCTATCCGGTCTCCGGTCCGCCGATCGAGGGCGCGACCGTGCTCGTGCGCGACGGCCTGATCTCCGCCGTCGGCATGGACGTCCCGGTGCCGGCGGACGACTTCGCCGTCTTCGATGCGAGAGGGAAGGTTGTGACGCCCGGCTTCTTCGACGCGGGCACCCAGATAGGCCTCGTCGAGATCGGCCTCGAGAGCACCACGGTCGACTCCCGCGTGGATGGCGACCCCGTGAGTGCCGCCTTCGACGTGGTCGACGGGTTCAACCCCAACTCGACCCTGATCCCGATCAACCGCCTCGGAGGCGTGACGACGACGGCGGCCCTACCGACGGGTGGGCTCATCGCCGGGCAGGGGGCGGTGATCGATCTGACGGGCGAGACGGTCGAGGCGATGCTCGTCAAGCCGCGGGCAGCGATGGCGGCCAGCTTCGGACCGGGCGCCGCCGCCGCGACGGGTGGGGCGCGCGGAGCCGCCTCGCTGCGTCTCCGGGAGGTGCTCGACGATGCCCGCTACTGGGCGAGCCACCGCGAGGCGTACGACCGCGGGGAGGTCCGACCGCTCAGCGTGTCGCGCCTCGACCTCGAAGCCCTACAGCCGGTATTGGCCGGCGAGATTCCTCTGGTCGTCCAGGTGGACCGGGCCAGCGATATCCTCGCCGTGCTGAGGATCGCCGAGGAGTACGGCGTGCGACCGGTGATCCGCCGCGGCACCGAAGCCTGGATGGTCGCCGAGCAGCTGGCGGAGAGGAACGTGCCCGTGATCGTGAAGCCGCTGACGAGCCTGCCGGACGGCTTCGATCGGCTGGGCGCGCGATTCGACAACGCCGCGATCCTGCACGAGGCCGGAGTGGCGGTCGCGGTCTCCAGCTTTCAATCCCACCGTGCGCACAACATAGGACTGGAGGCGGGCAACGCGATCCGTTTCGGCCTGCCATGGGACGCCGCCTTGCGTGCCGTGACGCTGACGCCGGCCGAGATCTACGGCGTCGCCGACCGTTATGGTTCGATCGAGGCTGGCAAGGTCGGGAACCTGGTGGTGTGGAGCGGCGACCCGTTCGAGCTCTCGAGCCGGGCGGAGGAGGTGATCATCCGCGGCGTCCGCGTGCCCCGCGCGTCCCGTCAGCTCGAGCTGCTGGAGCGATACCGGACGCTGGACGGCGGCCATCCGCCGGCGTACCGGGGCGATGGTGACGGCGGGCCCGGAGGTTCGTAAGCTCAGAAGCACCGGAAGGCCTGACGATCGCGGGGAGTACGGCCTGGCTCCGCCACACGAACCGGGCTGTCCGCTGTCTTGACAATGTAAAATCGCGCCCTATCTTGCGAGTGTTTGGAGCAGGCGCCGGCTTGCCCGCTCCCCCGTTGACGGTCCCCGCAGGTTGCTGGTCTTCAACAAGCTGCCAGGACGACCCCGCCCAGACCGGAATATGGAAGTGATGACAGGGCAGGCTCAGGAGGCGGCCGAGGCCGCCCGTTCGCGCCTTCAGCGGGTCGGGCTGCGAGCCACTCGTCCCCGAGTACTCGTCTACTCCCTCCTGCGGCAGGTCGGGGGACACCGCTCCGTGGACGAGATCGTCGGGCTGCTCGAGGAGCGGGGAAACACGGTTCCTCGCATGAGCGCCTACAACGTGGTGGCCGATCTGGCCGCCGCAGGGCTGCTTCTCTGCGCCGATGTCGGTCCGGGCAGCGCCCTGTACGAGGCGAGCGACACCTGGCACCACCATTTCATCTGTCGAGTCTGCGGGACGGTCGCGGACATACCGTGCGTGCGCGGCGAGAAGCCCTGCCTGGAGCCTCCAGCCTCCTTTCGGGGCACCGTCGATGAGGCGCAGGTGATCTTCCGCGGCATCTGCGAAAGCTGCATAAGACCTTTGTCCAGAGAGAGTTAAGAACACAAAGGAGCCACGAGCCATGAGTGAGGAACAGAAAAACGGGAATCCCAACCTGACGACCGCCAGCGGGGCGCCCATCGGCGAGCAACAGGCGATGACCGCCGGCCCCCGCGGCCCGGTACTGATGCAGGACGTACAGCTTCTCGAGCAGATGCAGCACTTCAACCGGGAGCGGATTCCGGAGCGCGTCGTTCACGCCAATGGATCCGGCGCGCACGGCACCTTCACCGTCACGAACGACGTGACGCGCTTCACGAAGGCGAAGTTCCTCTCGGAGGTGGGCAAGGAGACCGACGTCTTCCTCCGCTTCTCGACCGTGGCGGGCGAGCGGGGCGCGGCCGACGCCGAGCGTGACGTCCGCGGCTTCGCGATCAAGTTCTACACGGAAGACGGAAACTGGGACCTGGTCGGCAACAACACGCCGGTTTTCTTCGTACGTGACCCCTACAAGTTCCAGAACTTCATCCACACACAGAAGCGCGACCCGAAGACAAATCTGCGTGACATGGACATGCAGTGGGATTTCTGGTCGCTATGCCCCGAGTCGCTGCATCAGGTCACGATCCTCTTCTCCGACCGTGGCATCCCGGCAAGCTACCGGCACATGAACGGGTACGGGTCGCACACGTACTCCCTGATCGACGCCG
>JAUWDL010000035.1 GCA_030608825.1 Gemmatimonadales bacterium | reverse complement strand
AGCACCGTCCCCTCTTGGTCGCGACCGCCGCCATCGGAGGGCTTGTCCGGAGACTGGATCCAAAGGCGAGGGAAGAGATCGGATGGCCGTAGAAGACCGCGCTCGTACCTCCGAGTCGGCGACGCGCCGCGTCGGGCCGGTAAGGGGAGCCGGGGCGCGGCCCGACCGGATACTCTGGGTCGACGACGAGGCCGACCTCCTCAAGCCGCATCTCATGCTTCTCCGGAACGCGGGGTACGTCGTAGACCCGATCATGAACGGCAACGATGCCCTCGAGCTCCTTCGGACGGAATCCTACGATCTCGTGCTCCTGGACGAGCAGATGCCCGGCCTGAGGGGGATCGACGTCCTCAAGGAGCTCAGGCGGCGCGCTCCCCGCCTGCCCGTGGTGATGGTCACGAAGAGCGAAGCCGACTCGACGATGCACGAGGCGATCGGCCAGCGGGCGGACGACTACATCGTGAAGCCCACGAGTCCCCGCCAGGTGCTTTCGGTGGTGACCCGTCTGTTGGTGGGGCCAGCTCTCCGGCACGAGCAGATCTCACGCGATTTCGCCCGGCGGTTCGGAGAGCTGCGCGAGAAAGCCTCGCAAGCGGGCAGTTGGAAGGAGTGGGCCGAGCTTTACTCCGAGATGGTGGATTGGGAGTTGCGCCTGGAGGAGTCGAACGAGCGAGGCCTGAAGGAGATCCTGGACTCGTTGATGACCGATGTGCGGCGCGGCTACTGTGATCTCGTCGTCGACCAGTACGAGGAGTGGGTCCACGCCGGTGGCGAGCGCGGGCCGGCTCTCTCTGTAGACGTCCTGCCCCGGTTTCTGCTTCCCGTCCTCGAGGACGAGTCCGCACTGCTCGTGATCATGGACTGCATGAGGTTGGATCAGTGGCGGGCGATCGTACCTCAGATCAGCGAGTACTTCGAGGTCGAGGAGACCCTCTACTCATCCCTTCTTCCCACCGCTACGCCCTTCTCGCGAAACGCGATCTTCAGCGGCCTCTTCCCGGACGAGCTCGCGGAGCGGCACGAGGGCTGGTGGGGGGGCGGTCAGGAATCCGGCTACAACTGGTTCGAGGACGAGCTGCTCCACAACCACCTCGAGCAGTTGATCGGCGCTCCCATGCGCACGCACTACGAGAAGATCTTCTCGAGCGAGGAGGGCGGGGCGATGCTCGGCCGGCTGAACAGCTACCTGTCCGAGACTTCGGTGACCGCGCTGGTCTTCGGGTTCGTGGACCTTCTGACCCACGGTCGAAGCGAGTCGAAGCTCCTCTGGGAGATCGCACGCGACGCGAGTGCGCTCCGCCGCCTCACGGTTACCTGGTTCGAGCGCTCGGCCGCCTTCGAGGCGCTCAGGCAAGCGGCCCGGCATGGTGTCAGGGTGCTGTTCACGACGGATCACGGCTCGCTGCACTGCCACCGACCCGCCACCGTCTATGCGAAGCGCGACGCTTCGGCCAACCTGCGCTACAAATTCGGGGATGATCTCAGGGTGGAGAACCCGTCGGCCGTCCTGGCCAAGGCCGAAGCCGACGCTCTCCGGCTGCCGCCCGGCGGGATCAAGACGAACTACCTCGTCTGCCGCGACGACTTCTTCTTCGTCTATCCGACGAAGCTCCGCGAGTACCAGCAGCGCTATCGTGACAGCTTCCTGCACGGCGGCATCAGCCCTGAGGAGATGATTCTGCCCGCCGCGCTCCTGACGCCGAGATAGGAGGCACGAGCTCGTGATCTATGTCGGAGTCCCAGCATTCAACGAGCGGCGCACGCTGGGTCTCATGTTGTGGCGGGTCCGAGAGATCCTCACCGAGCTGGAGCGGGACTTCGAGATGCTCGTCGTGGACGATGCCTCTACGGACGGGACGTCGGAGGTTTTGGAGCCCTATAGGCGTGTGCTCCCCCTCACCGTCCTCAAGCAGCCACGCCGGATTGGCTATTCGGCCTCCGTGGAGCAGTTGGTTCGGGAAGCGGTAAAGCGGTCCGGGTACGCGAAGCGGGATGCCTTCATCTGCATGCAGGGGGACTTCACAGATCCACCGGAGGCGATTCCCGAGATGTTGAAGCGCTTCGAGGGTGGGGTCGATCTCGTCACCGCCTCGAGCGAGCGGGATGACATATACCCGCGCTCCGTTCGGGTCGCGCGCAAAGCCTCGGTGGTGCTCGCCCGTTCGCTGCCGACTCCACCCGAGGTGTCGGACCCCTTCCGCGGCTATCGCCTCTACCGGTTGTTCGTCCTCAAGCGGGCGCTGGACAGAGCGGGCGACGGCCGGCTGCTGAAGCATCAGGGCTGGGCCTCGAACGCGGAGCTGTTGATGTCGGTCTGGCCACACGTGCGCCAGGTCGATGAACTGGCATTGGAGCCGGATTACTCGCGCCGATTCCGCCGCAGCCGGTTTCGCGCGCTTCCCCAGCTTTGGAGTGTCTTTCAAGCCTCGAGGGACCGACGGCTTCACGGGCTGCGGCTGAGCTCCGGGGGCGAAGCGTAAGCTCTTTTGCGGGAAGCCGATCGCCCGAATAGTATGTGTGTGCGCGCTCGCGTGACTTGAAGAAGCCCGACAATGCAGGCCCCCCGTTGCCGGAGATGGGCGGGTGGCCGGAACCGATTACGGAGGTGAGCCGTTGGGAACGAACAGCTACAGCCCGAGTTCGCTCGAGAGAGCCAGAGATGAACTATTCAGCCACATTCGCCGCTGCGGCGTGCTCGAAGCCGAGTTCGACCAGCGGGAGGAGTGGCTCGCCGATACCGTGGGTTACCTGGCGGAGCGCTATCCCGACCTCAGCGAGATCGAGCTCAGCGAGCTACAAAAGATAGGACAGCGGTACTGCATGCCGCCCAAGCGGCACGGCGACACCGAATCACATGAGGACGCTGAGGAAGAGAGCTCCGACATCGAAGGCGAGCGAGACGAGGTAAACGCAGCCTGAGTCCTGTCCCGATAGCCCAGGGCCGCCGGCGAATCCCGTCGGCCTCGACCGCGATCGCCCGTCGCTTTCCGCAAGCTGCCGAGCGAGCCCGGGTACACCGTCATCCGAATGGACGCTGAGCTCCTTCTGAAGCTGGCGGCGGTGGTCGTGCTGATCGCTGCGAATGCCTACTTCGTCGCGGTCGAGTTCGCCCTCGTCAGCGCTCGCCGATCACGGATCAAGGAACTCGTCGACCGGGGCGACCGTCTGGCCCGGATTGTCGAGAACGCGCAGGAGAACATCGATCGCTCGGTCTCGGGCGCCCAGCTGGGGATCACGGTCGCCTCGCTCGGCTTGGGCTGGATCGGGGAAATGGCGATCGCGGACACGCTGCGGAGGGTGTTCGTCGGATGGCCGAGTCCCTGGAGCTCGATCGCCACCCACACGACGGCGATCGTCATCGCCTTCTCACTGATCACCTTTCTTCACGTGGTTCTGGGCGAGCAGGTCCCCAAGATGGTCGCGATCATGCGCCCGGTGAAGGTAGCCAGGCTGACCGCGCCGGGCCTCAAGCTGTTCAACCTCTTGATCCGACCGGGCCTCCTGCTGATCAACGGATCGTCGAACCTCGTCTTGCGGATGCTGGGCATGCCCGACATCGATGCGCATCACCCCGTGCACAGCCCCGACGAGATACAGATCCTGCTTCAGGACAGCTTGCGCGAGGGAGCCGTCGAGCAGGATGAAGAGGCGATGATCCATGGCGTGTTCGAGCTCACGCACACCGTGGCCCGAGAGGTGATGACACCGCGACCCGATATCCAGGCCGTGCCGGCCGATGCCGGGCTCGAGGAAGTGCTCGAGGTGGCGGCCCGGACCGGCCACTCTCGGTTCCCGGTGTACAAGGGCTCGATCGACACGATCGTGGGCGTGCTCATCGTCAAGGATCTTCTCCGCTGGTTCTTGAAGGAAGACCGGTCCGGTTTCAGGGCGGTCGATGAGGCGCGCGCTCCTTTCTACGTGCCCGAGAGCAAGCACGTGGACGATCTGCTCGCCGAGATGCGACGGCAGAAGGTACACCTGGCCGTCGTCGTCGATGAGTTCGGCGGCACCGACGGCATCGTGACCCTGGAGGACCTTCTCGAAGAGATCGTGGGCGACATCTACGACGAACACGATGTTGCCGAGCAGCCGGACATCGCCGTGAAGCCCGGTGGCCGGGTCGAGGTGGACGGCGGCATGTCGCTGTCGGACCTTGTGGAGGAGCTCGATCTGCCCGGGATCGACGAGGAGTACGATACGGTAGCCGGCTACGTGATCGGCACCCTGGGACGTATCCCGGAGCAAGGGGAGCGCGTCATGCTTGGCGAGGCCGAGCTCGAGGTCCGTGAGGTGGTCGACAGGAGGGTCACGCTGCTGGAATTGCACCATCCCGATCTCCCCGCGGCCAGCGACGGCATCCCGGCTGACGAGGAGACCGGCGGTCGATATCTGAAGGGGAGGAAGCGACCAGCGTGAACGGGGAAGTCTGGAGTAGCGAACGGTACGATCGCGAGGCACAGCAGCTGTACGAGCGCGGAGAGTGGGAGAGCGCCTGTCGCCTTCTGCGTCAAGGGACCTCGGACCACCCGGAGAGCCTCGCCCTGCGAGTCTCGCTGGCGTACGCCGAGCTGGCGTGCGAGGAGTACGTCTGGGCCCGGCGGGCTTTCGAACAAGTGTTGGAGATCGATCCGGATCACGAGGACGCGCTGATCGGTCTCGGCGAGGCCCTGCTCAAGTTGGATCGGGCGCGAGCGTTCGCCGTCTTCGACCGGGCCATGATACTGGGCAGCGACGCCGAGGCCGAGCTCGCGCTGGCGATCGGTCGGGCGCTCTACCGGGAAGGTTTGTACGAGCGGGCGCTTTCGTTCTTCGAGCGGAGCCTGCGGAACGGAGGTCCCGCGGATGCCGCGGCGGAGATCGCCTATACGCTCTACAATCTTGGTCGAGCGGAGGAGGCACAGCCTTATCTGGAGCGGGCGCTCGAGAAGGACTCGGGGCAGCACGAGGCGAGGGTCTTCCTCGGCACGGTGCTGTACGAGAAGGGAGAGCTGGAGCGAGCGCTCACGACGCTCGAACGGGTCCCACCGGCGGAATTCTGGGATGCGCTCGCGTTGTGGCGGACGATCGAGCTGCTGCGGAGCTACCGCCGGGTGCCGGAAGACTCTCCGATCCTCGACCCGTATCTTTCGCGCCTGGGAGAGCTCACCGTAGAGCCCAGTCCGGAGGATCGGTTGCTGGCAGCCCTGGAGGCCAGGACCGAGCACACGTTCGCGCCCGGCCAGCTGGATCTCTTTGGGCTGCCCGGCCAGCCTCCGCACGTCGTGCACGCGAGAGACGGTCGCGTCTACAGCGGCGATTGGGAGGAGATCGTCCGGGCGTTGCGAGACGACGGTCCGGATCCCACGATGTCGATGGACCAGTTCATGCGGGCGGCCGCGAGCATCATACACCGCACGACCGGAATACCCGTCCCGGACGATGATCCGGAGGCCTTCATCCGCGGCTCCGAGAAGGCCGGTGCCCTGAGGATCGGACGATGAGCGTGGAAACTCTGGCGGCGCTGCTCGCCCGTCGACTGGATGAAGCGGGTCGTGCCGGGGATGCCTCGGTCTCGGTCGCCGAGCTTCATCGAACCTTGCTCCCCTACCATATCTGCCGCGGCTCGGTCGGCTACGCCACCAAGGCCGAGTACGATATCGAGATGCTGGAGATGCTCTCCAGCGATCGATACCTGCTTCCGGCGGAGGACGAGTTGCGGGCCGCCGTGAGGGACGAGGCGGCTTCGCCGGAGCCCGGCCTCGGCTTTCTCAAGAACTTCTCGGCCGCCCAGCTGGAGATTCAGTCGGATCTGAGCACCGTCTTCGATACCTCGGCATCCGCGTTGGCCGGCGAGACGCCCGAACGCTCTGCATCCGAGCCCGCGACGCTCTCGGATCTGCCGGCCGCCGGACCCGCGGGTACGCCGGACCAGGCTCTGCGGGCGGACGCGGCGTGCTGGAAGTGCAGCCGCGAGCTTCCGCCTCGACCCGACCTGCGCTTTTGCGTGTTCTGCGGTGCGGACCAGGATCGGCCATGTTGCCCGGCGTGCGGTGAGGAGATGAACGCGGGGTGGGCGTTTTGCCCCAGATGCGGTAAGGGGGTCTCTGCGGCGAGCACCTCGAACACGTGATCCGAATCGCCCTTCTACCGGGCGATGGCATCGGGCCCGAGGTCGTCCGAGAGGCACGTCGGGTTCTGGAGGCGGCCGAGTCCGCCGGCTGGATCTCCGTCGAGTTCGAGACGTTTCCGCACGGTGCCGATCACTACCTCGCCACAGGCGAGACCCTGGGAGAGGATGCGTTCGCCCGGCTGCGCGACGACTTCTCGGCGATTCTGGTTGGAGCGGTGGGCGACTCTCGCGTCCCGGATGGAGCACATGCACGGGACATCCTTCTAGGTCTTCGCTTCGGCCTCGACCTCTTCGTCAACCTCCGCCCGGTGAGGCTACGAAGCCGGGACCTCACCCCGCTTCGGCTCGCCGAGAGCGAGACGATCGATATTGCGATCGTGCGCGAGAACACCGAGGGGTTCTATACGGGCTCCGGAGGCTCGCTCCGGCCGGGTACCGCCCACGAGGTGGCGATCAGCGAGTCACTGGCAACGCGCTACGGGGTAGACCGGGTCGTTCGTGCGGCGTTCGAATTGGCCCGCCGCGAGGGTCGACGTCGCGTGACGCTCGGCGACAAGGCCAATGCCGTCCCTCACGTCTACGGTTTATGGCGGCGGGTCTTCCTGGAGATCGCGGATGAGTATCCGGAGCTGGAGGCCGAAACCCGCTATGTGGACACTCTGGCGATGGAGCTGGTTCGGCACCCCGCCCGTTTCGATGTGATCGTGGCCGAGAACCTCCTGGGCGACATCCTCTCGGACCTCGGTGCCGGCCTCGTCGGCGGCCTCGGCCTCGCTCCATCGGCGAACCTGGATCTCAGCGGCCGTGGATTGTACGAACCGGTTCATGGCAGCGCCCCCGACCTGGTGGGGAGCGGGGCCGCGAACCCGATGGCGGCCGTTCTGAGCGCTGCCATGCTCGCCCGCGAGAACGGCGCCGCGGAGGCTGCCGACCGGATCGAGGCGGCGGTGGATCGAGCGCTTCACGCCGGGATCAGGACACCGGACCTTGGAGGCGATCGATCCACCGAAGAGGTGGGCCGGTGGATCGCGGAGGACGTGGCCCGGGGAGACTGAGCCGGGTCTCGACCCGGCGGTGCCAAAAACCACTTTTCGGTGTAGGCTTAGAGTCGTGCTCCACGGCCGTCTCCCACCACCTTTCGCGACGGCGTTCCGGAGTTGTGCCTGAAGCATGTGACGATCAGCCGGAGAGGTTTGGGATTATGGGGACCATGGGAAGTGAAAGGGACGTGGTGTTCCTCTCGGCGGTCCGAACGCCTTTCGGTGCCTTTGGCGGCAGCCTGAGAGAGCAGACGGCGACGGACCTCGGGGTCGTCGCCGCGGAGGCGGCGATCGAGCGCTCCGGAGCGAGTTCGGAGGCCTTCGACGACGTCTTCTTCGGGAACGTGATCCAGACGTCGGCGGACGCCATCTACCTGGCCCGCCACGTCGGTCTCAGGGCAGGCCTGCCGATCGAGGTTCCTGCCGCGACCTTGAACCGCCTCTGCGGTTCCGGCTTTCAGGCCGTGATCGACGGGGCCGAGGCGATCCTGCTTGGTGACAGCCACCTCTGCCTGACGGGCGGGACCGAATCGATGAGCCAGGCCCCGCACGTCGTGCGCGGCGTTCGCTGGGGGAAGCTCCGCCTCGGGCCCGCCGCACCTTTCGAGGACACGCTGTGGGAGGCGCTGATGGACTCCTACTGCGGCTTTTCGATGGCCGAGACGGCGGAGAACCTGGCGGATGAGTACGCCGTCACACGCCTGGAGGCGGATGAGTACGCGGTTCGGAGCCAAGGTCGCGCCAAGGCCGCCTGGGACGAGGGTCGCTTCGATGAGGAGGTCGTCCCGGTGACTGTGCAGGTGAAGGGCAGGGATGTCGCTTTTCGGGCGGACGAGCACATGCGTCCGGAGACGAGCCTCGAGGATCTCGGCAAGCTGCGGCCCTACTTCAAGAAAGACGGTCTCGTCACCGCCGGCAATGCGAGCGGCATCGGCGATGGGGCGGCGGCGCTGGTGATCGCTGAAGCCGAGTATGCCCGCGCCGAAGGGCTCGAGGCGATCGGTCGCCTCGTTTCCTGGGCGGTAGTCGGTGTGCCGCCGCGAATCATGGGGCTCGGCCCCGCTCCGGCCTCGCGTGCGGCGCTGGATCGCGCCGGCTTCTCGCTCGACGACATGAAGATCGTCGAGGTGAACGAGGCGTTCGCGCCGCAGTACGTCGCGGTGGAAAAGGAGCTCGGCCTCGACCGCGAGAAGGTGAACGTCAACGGCGGCGCGATCGCCATCACTCACCCCCTGGCTGCGAGCGGGGCTCGGATCACCGCCCATCTCCTGCATGAGCTCCGACGGCGTGGAGGAGGGTTGGGGTTGGGGTCGGCATGCATCGGTGGCGGTCAGGGGATCGCCGTCGTGATAGAGGTTTGACTCAGACTCCGACAGACGAGTTACTAGCAGTACTTTACTAAAACGCTTTACCATGTGTCCGGTCGAAATGTGACACGACGTGTCCGGGCCCGACCGCACCAGGGAAGAGGTGTTGAAATGGAACCGTTGCTAGCCCTGTTCGCCATCGGTGGCGCAGCCGCGCTCGCCACGAGCCTGAGGATTCTGAGGGAATACGAGCGAGCGGTCGTGTTCCGGCTTGGGAGGGTCCGGCCGCTTCGCGGCCCTGGCCTGATCTTCCTCGTCCCGTTCGGCGTCGAGAGGATGGTCCGGATCAGCCTCCGCATCATCGCGATGGACATCCC
>JAUWDL010000331.1 GCA_030608825.1 Gemmatimonadales bacterium | reverse complement strand
TCGTCACTCGCATCCGGCGGCGCACGGTGATCTCGCCTCCCTCGACCACCGGCTTCTCCTGCGTCATGCCCACTGCCAGGATCGCCGCTTCCGGAGGGTTGATTACCGCCGTGAACTCGTCGATCCCGAACATCCCCAGGTTGCTGACCGAGAACGTCGCTCCCTGATACTCCTCCGGGAGGAGCTTGCGAGCCCTGGCACGCTCGATCAGGTCGGCGGACTCCAGCGAGATCCGCCGAAGCCCCTTTCTATCCGCATCGCGCAAGACGGGCGTGATGAGGCCGCCTTCCACCGCCACCGCGATCCCGAGGTCGACGCGGCCATGGAACTGGATGGCATCCTCGTCCCAGGAAGCGTTGACCTGCGGATGACGCACAAGCGCTTCGGCCGCCGTCTTCAGGAGGATGTCGTTGACGCCGATCTTGAAGCCCTCCGCCCTCGCGTTCAGCTCGGAGCGCATGTCGAGCGCCCGCTCCATGTCGACCTCGATCGTCAGATAGAAGTGCGGAACGGGGCCGATCGACTCCGCCAGCCGCCTGGCGATCGCCTTTCGCATCTGGCTCGCTTCGACCCGCTCGTCCCGCAAACGGGGCTCCGCAGCAGCCTCTGATGCGCCGATCGCCCCAGCCGCCGGGGCCCGAGTCGCCCCGGCAGGAGCGGCCATGGCCGCTTCGATGTCCGCCTTCACGATTCGGCCCCCCGGGCCCGATCCAGCGATCGTCCCGAGCTCGATGCCCAACTCCGCCGCCATCTTTCGCGCCACGGGGGAAGCTCGGACGCGCCCACCTTCAGCCTTGGGCCCGGGTTCCGCCGGCGGCGCCGCGGCCGCGGTGTCGTCCGGGGCGTCAGAGGGCTCCTCGGCCACCACGGCGGCCGGTTCCGCCTCGGCCTCGCTCAGGAGGGCTTCGATATCCTCGTCAGGCCCGGCGATGATCCCGATCAGCGTGCCGACCGGCACCGTCGCGCCCGCCTGGACTACGATCTTTCGCAGGACGCCGGCTCCCATCGCCTCCACGTCCATGTTCGCCTTGTCGGTCTCGATCTCGACCACGATATCGCCCTGGGCGACCGCGTCACCCTCCGAGATCCTCCACTCGATCAGCTTGCCCTCCTCCATCGTCGGGCTGAGCTGGGCCATGACGACCTTCGTCGCCACTCTAGACCTCGTCCTTTCCCGAAGCGGGCTTTGCCGGATTATCTGTGTTCATATACATAGGCAACCGATAGTATATCGTCATGTGAGATAGCAGACGTCGCGCACGGCAGCGCGGATGTTCTCGGCCGACGGCATCACCAGCTTCTCCAGGTTGCGGGCGTAGGGCATCGGCACGTCCAGCCCGGTCACCCGCGCGACCGGCGCATCCAGGGCGTCGAATGCCTCGCGCTGAATGTCGTCCACGATCTGGGCCCCGATGTTGGCCACCGGCCATCCCTCCTCGACGATCACCGCCCGGTTCGTCTTCCGGACCGAGGCGAGCACCGTCGGCACGTCGATAGGGCGCACCGAGCGCAGGTCGACCACCTCGGCCTCGACCTCGTCCTCTGCCGCGAGCTTCTCGGCGGCTCGCAGCGCCTCGTGCACCATCTTCCCATAGGTGACGATCGTCACATCGTCCCCCTGCCGCTTCAGGTCCGCCGAGCCGATCGGAACCAGGATCTCTTCGTCCTCGGGCACCTCACCCTTCACATTGTAGAGGAGCTCGCCCTCGATGAAGACCACGGGGTCATTGTCCCTGACCGCCGACTTCAGGAGTCCCTTTGCATCGTACGGTGTGGCCGGCGAGCAGACCTTGAGGCCCGGCACGTAGGCGAACCAGGGCTCGGGCGACTGTGAGTGCTGGGCGGCCAGCATCAGCGCCGCTCCCCCGGGGCCCCGGAAGACGATCGGGACGTTGTACTGCCCGCCAGACATCTGGTAGAGCTTCGCCGCGCTGTTGATGACCTGGTCGATCGCCAGCAGGGCGAAGTTCCAGGTCATGAACTCGACGATAGGCCTCAGGCCGACCATTGCCGCGCCCACGCCGAGGCCCGCGAACCCCAATTCCGCGATCGGAGCGTCCCTCACCCGCCACTCCCCGAACTCCTCCAGGAGGTTCTTGGAGACCTTGTAGGCTCCGTCGTACTCGGCGACCTCCTCTCCGATGAGGAAGACGCTCTCGTCCCGGGCCATCTCCTCCCGGAGGGCCTCGTTGAGGGCCTCACGGTAGGTGATCACCGCCATGAGTCCCTCCGGTCAAGGCCGTGGGGGTACTCGTCCGAGTAGACGAGGTCGTAGATGTGGCTCTCATCCGGCCGGGGGCTGGCCTCGGCGAACTCGGCCGACTCTTCGACTTCCTCGATCACGGCGCGGTCCATCTCCTCGTACTCCTCGGAGGTCATCGCGCCGGTCTCGATCAGCTTGTCGCAGAGGGAGAGGATCGGGTCGTCCTCCCTCCATTGCTCGACCTCCTCGCGGGCCCGGTAGGTACCGTGCGAGGGATCGGCCATCGAGTGCCCCATGAAGCGGTAGGTGATGGCCTCGATGAGGGAGGGACGCTTCTCCTCCCGGGCGATCCGGACGGCCTCGTCGATGGCGGCCCGCACCTTCAGGACGTCCATGCCGTCGACCTGCGCGGAGGCCGTTCCCTCGTACGAACAGGCGCGGTTCACCAGCTCCGAGATCGCGGCCGATCGTTGGATGCCGGTGCCCATCCCGTAGGCGTTGTTCTCGATGATCCAGATGACCGGCAGCTCCCACTTCGCGGCCATGTTGAGGGACTCGTGGAAGGCGCCGATGTTCACCGCCGCATCCCCGAAGAAGCAGAGGCAGACCTGATCGCCGCCCCGGTATCTGATCGCGTAGCCGACCCCGGCCGCGATCGGAAGGT
>JAUWDL010000068.1 GCA_030608825.1 Gemmatimonadales bacterium | reverse complement strand
GGATCATGATCGAGACCCCGGCCGCCCTGGAAACCGTGGACCGGTTAGCGCCACACGTGGACTTTCTCAGCCTCGGAACCAACGATCTCACGCAGTACACCCTCGCCGTGGATCGCGGCAACGCTCGCCTGGTGGACCTCTTTGATCCGCTGCACCCGGCCTTGTTCCGGATGTATCGCCGCCTGGCCCGGTCGGCGGAAAAGGAGGGAGTCGGGGTGAGTGTGTGCGGCGATCTGGCCGAAGACCCGGTGGGAGTCGCCGCGCTCATCGGGCTCGGATACCGAACGTTCAGCCTCCCACCACCGGCTCATCCGGAGGTCAAAGAGGCGGTCCTGGCCGCTTCCGCCGCCGACCTGGCCGATATCGCGGCGCGACTCGAGGATGGCGATCGACCCCAGGACATCCGACTCCCGTTCCGTCGTTATCTGGAGGAGATTCTGCCCGAAGGGGAGGGGCTTCTGGATCGCTTGTCAGTCGTTTGAAGGTCGGGTACCTTCACGCGCGTTTCTTGCCACGAAACAGGCCTGACATGGGCCTGGAGCGGGCTCACATCGGGCTCAAAAGCGGGCTTAAAGGACAAAATGACGCCGAGGATCCATCTCTTTACATCCGAATCGGTTACGGAGGGTCACCCCGACAAGGTCGCTGACCAGATCTCCGATGCGGTGCTGGACTCCATGCTCGAGCAGGATGAGGTCTCCCGGGTGGCGTGCGAGACCCTGGTGACCACCGGCCTCGCCCTCATCGCGGGAGAGTTGACGAGCTCGGCATCCGTCCATCTCCCCGACGTCGTGCGCGAGACCATTCGACGGATCGGGTACGACGATCCAGCGCTCGGCTTCGACTGCGACAGTTGCGCGGTTCTCGTGTCGATGGACAGACAGTCGCAGGACATCGCTATGGGCGTGGATTCCGGCGGGGCCGGAGACCAGGGCATGATGTTCGGCTACGCGACGGACGAGACCGACAGCCTGATGCCACTGCCGATCTCGCTCGCCCATCGCCTCACCCTTCGGCTGTCCGAAGCCCGCAAGCAGGGCATCCTCGACTGGCTGCGTCCGGACGGGAAGTCCCAGGTCACGGTCGAGTACGAGGACGGCTCTCCGAAGCGGGTGACCACCGTCGTCATCAGCACCCAGCACCACCCGGACGTTTCCAAGGAGCAGCTGGAGGAGGAGATCCGGCGGGAGGTCATCGATCCGGTGCTGCCGTCGGAGATGTGCGATCATGACTCCCTCCGCTGCTACATCAATCCGACCGGGCGCTTCGTGATCGGTGGCCCCCAGGGAGACGCCGGCGTCACCGGACGCAAAGTGATCGTCGACACGTACGGCGGAGTGGGGAGCCACGGCGGGGGCGCTTTCAGCGGGAAGGATCCGACGAAGGTGGATCGTTCCGCGAGCTACGCCGCCCGCTGGGTGGCCAAGAACATCGTTGCGGCGGGCCTGGCGCGCCGCGCGGAGATCCAGCTGGCCTACGCGATAGGCGTGGCCGAGCCCGTGTCGGTCATGCTGAACTCGTTCGGCACCGGGGTGGCGCCCGATGCCGAGCTGGAGAGGTGCGTCGAGAGCGTATTCGATCTCCAGCCGTTGCAGATCATTCAAGAGCTGAACCTGCGAAAGCCGATATTCCAGCGTACCGCCGCCTACGGCCACTTCGGCCGCGTGCCCGACGACGATGGCGGCTTCAGCTGGGAGAAGACAGACCGGGTGGACGATCTGAAGGCGTGCCTCTGAGGGTCCGCTCGAACCGCGGTGATCCGCTGCCATGGAGGCGGCGGCCAGTCTGCCGCGAGACTATTCTATCATAGAGAGATGGGTGAGGATCGAGATGAACGAGACAACGACCATAGAGCATGACGTAGCGGATCTGGGCTTGGCCGAAGCCGGCCGGCTTGGGGTCGAGTGGGCCGAGCGGTCCATGCCGGTGCTCAGGCAGCTCCGTGAGCGATTCGCGGCGGAGCGGCCGCTGGAGGGCGTGCGAGTGTCCGCCTGCCTTCACGTGACCACCGAAACCGCGAACCTGATGCTCACGCTGCAGGAGGGCGGCGCCGATGTGCTGTTGTGCGCTTCCAATCCGCTCTCCACGCAGGATCCCGTGGCGGCCTACCTGGTCACGCGGGACATCAAGACCTTTGCCGTCAAGGGCGAGGACAACGACCGCTACTACGATCACATCCGAGCTGCACTGGCTCACCAGCCGAGCATCACGATGGATGACGGCGCGGACCTGGTGGGGGCGATCCATATGCTGGCGCTGGATCGCTACGACGATCTGGCTCCCGGCATCCGGGAGTGGAGCACGGGCCTGCCGGCCGGGCAGCTGGACACGATTCTCCAGAACGTGGTCGGTTCGACCGAGGAGACGACGACCGGGATCATCCGCCTGCGGGCGATGGCCGCGGACGGTGTTCTGCGCTTCCCCGTGATGGCGGTCAACGATAGCTATACCAAGCACATGTTCGACAACCGGTACGGAACCGGTCAGTCCACGCTGGACGGGATTCTCCGGGCCACCAACCTGCTTCTTGCCGGCTCGACCGTCGTCGTGGCGGGCTACGGCTGGTGCGGCCGCGGCGTGGCCACACGCGCGCGAGGTGCCGGCGCCAAGGTGATCGTCACGGAGGTGGATCCGCTGCGGGGCCTGGAGGCCACCATGGATGGCTTCCAGGTGATGCCGATGTTGGAGGCTGCCACCCAGGGAGACCTCTTCATCACGCTGACCGGAGACATCGGCGTACTCCGGCTGGAGCACTTCGAGGTCATGAGGGACGGAGCCATCGTGGCGAACTCCGGCCACTTCGACGTCGAGATCGACATTCCGGCACTCGAAGAGGCGGCGGAAGAGGGTCCGAATGAGCTCCGCCCGTACGTCGAGGAGTACATCGTGAACGGCCGTCGGATCGTGCTGCTGGGCCGGGGCCGTCTGATCAACCTGTCGGCTGCCGAGGGCCATCCCGCGAGCGTCATGGACATGTCCTTCGCGAACCAGGCCCTGGCGGCGGAGTATTTACAGCTACACGGCGCGGAGCTGACAGCCGGAGTGCACCGCATCCCGGTGGATCTGGACCGTGAGATCGCGCGCCTGAAGTTGGCCTCCATGAACGTCGAAGTCGATTCCTTGACGGCCGAGCAGGAGCGCTACCTATCCTCGTGGGACCAGGGGACCTGACGGGCAGGGGACGCGGCAGCGGATTCTCGGCGGGGGCGAGGGCATGGCCGACACGAACGGAATGACCGAAGTGAGTGTGGCGAGTCTGGGGCTGGACAAGTCCTCCAACACGCCCGTGGTCATCCTCAAGGAGAACGAGGGCGAGCGCCTCCTTCCGATCTGGATTGGCCCGGGCGAGGCCAGCGCGATCGCGATGGAGCTCGCCGGGGTCAAGTTCTCCCGTCCCCTCACGCACGACTTGCTGATGACGATCGTTCGTGGCCTCGGCAGCGAGCTCGTGAGGGTGATCATCACGAAGGTCATCGAGAACACCTACTACGCCTCGCTCATCTTCCGGCGTAACGGTGAGTTCATCTCCGTGGATACGCGGCCCAGCGACAGCATCGCTCTCGCGCTACGGTCCAAGGCGCCGATCTTCGCCGATGATGAGCTGCTCGAGCTCACGGCCATGGAGATCGAAGAGGCCGGCTTCGACGAGGCGGCCTTCGAGGGTTCCGAAGCCGTCGGAGCCGAGGAAGCGTCCCAGCCGGGCGAAGAAGCGGCTAACGGAGAAGAGCTGCGCGACTACCTCAAGAGGCTGAACCCCGAGGATTTCGGGCGCTTCAAGCCCTGACCGTTAGGGGAGAGTAGGCTTGCGGCGCGCGCCGCTCCCGGCGTACCCTGCGGCAGTACCTCGTCATGGATAGGCGGTAACGGAAGTCGGATGAGCCGACGCGGCCCCGCCACTGTGTGAGGCCCGGCGCCCAGCGCCGTGTCCCCGGTCAGTTGCCACCGAGCGAATCGGAAAAGCGACCGAGGAGGCCTCGAGCCAGGAGACGACCCCGTCCATGCCCATGAACAGCTCTTCGCGGGAAGGGCGTGGGCGGGTTGCGGTCTTCGAGCCCTGGCCAACGCCGTTCCTGGAAAGGTTCGACGCTTGGCCGTGAAGCTTCGGGTGCTCGGGACCGCGTTTTTCTTTTCGGTCCTCATCTCCCGGCTCGCCAGCTTGCCCGGTGTCCCGGTCGTTGCGGGCGCCGCGACGGCCGACACGGTGCGGGTCACCGACGACGAGGGCGCATCCGTGGCGTTTCCTCGCCCACCCCGGCGGATCGTCTCGTTGCTGCCCGCCGCTACCGAGATCCTGTTCGAGATCGGTGCCGGTAGGGATCTCGTCGGACGAACGCGGTTCGACTCCCACCCGCCCGAGGCATCGGAGGTGCCGAGCGTCGGCGATGGGGTCCGGCCGTCCGTGGAGATGGTCGTCTCCCGCCAGCCCGATCTGGTCATCCTCTTCGCCGGGCCTGATTCGCGGGCTGCGACCGATGCTCTGCGGCGCATCGGCGTGCGCGTGCTCGCCGTCCGCCACAACACGCTGGCGGATCTCCACCTGAACATCGAGCGCCTGGGTCGGGTCACCGGTCGCGATTCCGCCGCGGCCCGGTTGAGCGACCGGATCCGCGACGACCTGGGAGGCATCCGGAGGGTCACACGGGAGCTTCCGGAACGCTCCGTCTACTACGACGCCTGGTGGCATCCTCCCATCACCATCGGCGGCGGTAGCTACCTGGACTCGCTGATCACGCTGGCGGGCGGGCGCAACGTCTTCGGCGATCTCGGGAGTCCGTCGCCGCAGGTGAGTCTGGAGGCGATCGTCGCTCGCGATCCCGAGATCATTCTCTACCCCGTGCACCGCGGAGCGGAGCGAGCGCCGATCCCGGATCGGCCGGGCTGGGAGGTGCTGGGTGCGGTTCGGGAGGACCGCATCAGGGTGTTTGATGGCGAGATCGTCGTGAGGCTGGGCCCGAGGATCGCCGACGGGGTCCGGGAACTTGCACGCGCCATCCACGCCGACTCCTTCTCCCGTCCCGGGTGGCCCACGGCGGGAGGCGAAGAACCATGAGGAGCTCGCGGAGCCGCGGGATCGGGCTTCTCGGCCTCGCGCTCCTGCTTGTCGTGGCGATGTCGGCCGCGCTCGCCGTCGGACCGGCGAACCTCTCCCTGCCCGAGATATGGATGGCGCTGCAGCCGGCGGCCAGCGAGTCGCCCGCACGGGCGATCCTCCTCTGGGTGAGGCTGCCCAGGATCGTGGCGGCCGCACTGTCGGGCGCGGGTCTCGCCGTCTCGGGAGTCCTCTTCCAGGCACTCCTCCGGAACCCGCTCGCCGAGCCCTACCTGCTCGGCGTGTCGAGCGGCGCCGCGCTGGGCGCCGTCGCCGTGCTGTCGCTGGGACTGACGGTAGGCCCGGCAGGCGTCGCCCTCGCCGCGCTGGCGGGGGCCCTGATCGCGATCGCGACCGTGTTTCGAGTGGCGTACGCCGCCGGACAGCTCGACACGCGGGTGCTCATCCTCGCCGGGGTCGTCGTCGCATCTTTTTTCGGAGCCGGCGTCATGCTCGTGCTGACCCTGGCCGAGGGGCGCACGGCGCGATCGGCGCTCCTTTGGACGATGGGCAGCTTCGGCCAAGCCTCCTGGCAGATGAACGTCGCTCTGGCGGCATACTCCGTCCCGGCCGCGCTGGCGGCCTTCGGGCTGAGTCGTCACCTGAACGCGCTGGCGCTCGATGAGGAGAGCGCCGCGCACCTCGGGACGGACGTGGAGCGGGTCAAAAAGATCTCCTACCTGCTGGCTTCGCTCCTCGCGGCGGCTGCCGTGAGCGTGGCCGGGGTGATCGGTTTCGTGGGACTGGTCGTGCCCCACGCCATCAGGCTGCTTTGGGGCGTCGATCACAGGTACCTGATACCGATGTCGTTTCTGGCAGGGGGGTCGCTTCTTGTGCTGGCCGACGCGGCGGCGCGGACGGTGGCACAGCCGCTGGAGATTCCGGTCGGTGTCGTGACCGCCCTGATCGGGGTGCCGCTCTTCCTCGTCCTCCTGCGGCGCGGCTACGCGAGGAAGCCTCTGTGAGCTTCGAGCTCGGCGACGCCTGGTTCCGGTACCCACGCTCCGACGACGCGGCGTTGCGCGGGGTCAGCGTGGAGATCCCCGCCGGATCCCACACCGCCGTGGTAGGCCCGAACGGCGCGGGGAAGACGACGCTCGCGAGGCTTCTGTTGGGCACACTCCGGCCCCAGAGCGGCTACGCGCTGTTCGAGGGCCGCCCGGCCGCCGATTGGCCGAGACGCGAGATGGCGAAACGGGTGGGCGTCGTGGCCCAGGGGGGACCGCCCGTTTTGCCGATCTCCGTGATCGGGTTCGTCGAGATGGGCCGGAACCCATACGTGCGTCCCTGGGCTCCCCTCGGAGAGGAGGACCGAGCGAAGGTGTCGGACGCGCTTCGGCGTACGGACCTGGAGGAGCTCGCGAGCCGGTCCGTCACCGAGTTGAGCGGGGGTGAGGTGCAGCGGGCCAAGCTCGCCAGGGCCTTCGCCCAGGACCCGACGGTGCTCGTCCTCGACGAGCCCACCGCGCATCTGGATGTGGCCCACGAGATGGAGATCTTCCGCCTCGTCCGGGATTTTGTGGACGCCGGAGGGTCGGCGGTCACCATCACCCACAGCCTCCACCTGGCGGGCCGGTTTGCCGACCGGCTCTGCCTGCTTTCGGATGGTTGCCTCGAGGCTGCCGGATCGCCGACCGAGGTGCTGCGATCGGAGATGCTCAGCCGCGTCTTCGACTGGCCGATCGAAGTGCTGGCGCTCGACCACGCCGGGTTGGCGGGACTCCACATCGTGCCCCTCGATCAGGGTCGAGACCCGGTTCGCTCCGTGGAGCCGACGTGAGAGGGCGTGCGGTCCGGGGCGACCGGAGGCTCGCGATGCTGC
>JAUWDL010000010.1 GCA_030608825.1 Gemmatimonadales bacterium | reverse complement strand
CGACCTTGGCGGGATCGATGATCCCGGCCTGGGTCATGTTGACGTACTCGTTCTCCTTGGCGTCCCAGCCCCAGTCGTCGGACTTGGACGACCCGAGGGTCAGGATCTCGTCGACGACCACGGCGCCTTCCTCGCCGGCGTTCGCGGCGATCTGGCGCGCGGGGGACTCGAGGGACTTGCGTACGATCCGAACTCCCATCTTCTCGTCGGCGCCCCGCACCCGAAGGTCCTCGAGCGTCTTGATGCAACGGATGAGCGCCACGCCGCCGCCGGGCACGATGCCCTCCTCGACCGCCGCGCGCGTCGCGTGAAGAGCATCCTCCACCCGCGCCTTCTTCTCCTTCATCTCGGTCTCGGTGGCCGCACCCACGTTGATCACCGCGACGCCACCGACCAGCTTCGCCAGCCGCTCCTGCAGCTTCTCCGTATCGTAGTCGGACGTGGACTTGTCGATCGCGACCTTGATCTCGCTGATCCGGCCCTGGATCTTGTCCTCCTCGCCGGCACCGTCGACGATCGTCGTGTCGTCCTTGTCGATCACGATCCGCTTCGCCTCACCGAGATCGCTGACGACGGTGTTCTCCAGCTTGAAGCCGAGCTCCTCGCTGATCATCTGACCGCCGGTCAGGACGGCGACGTCCTGGAGCATCTGCTTGCGCCGGTCGCCGAAGCCCGGAGCCTTGACGGCCGCGACCTTGAGCGTGCCGCGCAGCTTGTTCACAACGATCGTCGCGAGCGCCTCGCCCTCGATGTCCTCGGCGATGATGAGCATGGGCTTGCCCATCTGCGCGACCTTCTCCAATACCGGCAGGAGGTCCTTCATCGAGGATATCTTCTTGTCGTGGATCAGGATGAGGGGCTCATCGAGGATGACCTCCATCTTCTCCGGATCCGTCACGAAATAGGGAGACAGGTAGCCGCGGTCGAACTGCATGCCGTCGACCGTCTCGAGCGTGGTCTCGAGCCCCTTGGCCTCCTCGACCGTGATAACGCCGTCCTTGCCGACCTTCTCCATCGCGTCCGCGATGAGGTCACCGATCTCTTGATCGGCGTTCGCCGAGATCGAGGCGACCTGTGCGATCTCCTTCTTGCCGGTGGTATCGACGGAGATCTCCTTCAGCACCCCGACGACCTTCTCGACCGCGGCATCGATGCCCCGCTTGAGAGCCATCGGGTTCACGCCGGCCGTGACGCTCTTGAGGCCTTCGGTGAAGATCGCCTGCGCCAGCACGGTGGCGGTCGTCGTGCCGTCACCGGCGGCATCGGAAGTCTTCGTCGCGACCTCCTTCACCATCTTGGCGCCGAGATCCTCGACCGGATCATCGAGCTCCACTTCCTTGGCCACCGTCACGCCGTCCTTCGTGATCGTCGGGCTTCCGAACTTCTTCTCGAGAACCACGTTCCGGCCCTTCGGGCCGAGGGTCACCTTGACGGCTCTCGACAGCTTGTCGATGCCGGCCTTGAGCCGTTGGCGGGCGGCGGTATCGAATTCCAGTTCCTTCGCCATCGCTGTATTCTCCCTTCAGGTATTCAATTCGTTCTTGGATGTCTCTGACTTCGTCGGCGATCGGTGGTCGGGGTTCAGTCGATGACCGCCAGGACGTCGCTCTCCTTGATGATGAGCAGGTCGTGCCCATCGATGTTGACCTCGGTGCCCGAGTACTTGCCGTACAGGATCCTCTGACCCTCCTCGAGCTCCACCGGAATCCGCTCGCCCTCGTCCGAGACCCTGCCCGGACCGACGGCGATCACCGTTCCCTGCTGAGGCTTTTCCTTCGCAGTGTCAGGGATGTACAGCCCGCCACGCATCTCCTCGGTCTCCTCGAGCGGCTCGACCACGACGCGATCGGCAAGCGGCTGCACCTTCACCTTGGACGCTGTCGCCATTTGACCTCCTGCATGCTGATGTGAATAGTTTCGAAACGATCTGCTGAAGTCCCGCTGATCCAAGCTCCGACGCACTCGAGCGCCAAAAAGCTCCGGATTCTCTAGCGTTGTTAGCACTCTAATGTGGCGAGTGCCAGCCTCTTTGGCAATTGCACGTGGCGTGCCGAAACCGATCCGCCGTTTTGACAACTAAATGGGCCTCGCGGGCCCTCTCGGAGGGGACGTGGCGGGCGGCAGGTGCCAGCGCTGCAGGCCTCCTGTCAGACTGGCAAGCCGAGGCGCGGGGTGAAACCTGGGCGGCTCCCGACCCGTAGAGGTGGGCGACACCGTAAACGGAGTCATCCGAGCGACCGTCACGACACGGCGGCGGGCGGAGATGACTTAAGGCCGACGGAGGATTCGATGTTTCGTTCGCTTCTCATGTTGTTCGCGGTCGGCGTGGGCGGGTTTTTCGCGCTCAGCTTCGTGACCGCAATCGTGGTTCCGTTGCTGGCCCTGGCCATCAAGATCGCGTTCATCGTACTCATCGGGTACCTGATCCTGCGGTTGATCAAGCCCGACAAGGCCGAGGAGATGAGGAACCGCTTCAAGAGCAGCTGAGGCCGCCCTGCTAGCGACCCGCGGCGGAACGGCTCTCCAGCGCCCGGCGTGCGGCCGCGATGAAATCGGTCGCCGCGGCGACGCGCTCGGCGAGCTCGTCGATCCGCCAGCCGGCCTCGCTCAGATCCTCATGGCGTAGCGCCAGCCGAATGCCCGGAAGGGCGAGCGTCGAGTATCCGTTATCCGGGTCGGTCGCGTAGAGGATCTGTCGAAGCCCGGGCCGCCCCGGGAGCTCTCGCTCCGATATGAAAGCTCGCGCCGCGCTCCGGATGTGACGATTCGCCTCCTCCAGGGCGCCGGCGTCGATGCCCTCCTCGAGGGCTGCCGCCGAGGCTGAATCGAAGCGGCCCGCCTCCTCGCCGAGACGGAAGACCTTCACGCGCACGGCCTCCAGCGCCCCTTCCAGTGCGGGAATCTCCTGCTCCTCCACGGAGCGCCGCATCTCACCCATCACCTCTCCGACCCGTTTTTCCAGATCGGCGGCCAGGCCCGGGAAGTCGTAGGGCAGCAGCTCCGCGTTCGCCAGCCGCGCGGCCAGGATCGTCAGCATCGACGCCGCTGCCGCGTGACGACGGTATCCGGGATCCCCGAAACGCTCCATCCAGTCGGCCGCATCGTACGCCGAGTGGTACACGCCGCCGCGCCCGCCGAAGCCGAAGCCGGCTCCCGGGATCCCAAGCATCTGCACGAAGGGCACGTGGTCGGATCCACCACCCAGGTCGCCCACCCGCGGCCGGCCGCTCTGCGCGTCGCCAGCGGCGCGGTCGGCCCACTTCTCCAGAACCGAACCTCCGCCATCCGGACTCTCGACCGCGGCGGCGGCGCTCCGGATGAGCAGCTTGAGCTCCGGTGTCGAGGAGGCGTAGAAGTTCGGACCGCTGACGGGAGAGTCCTGGTTGAGGTAGGCCACGGCCGCGCCGCCGACCTGATCAGCGTGGGCCTCGACCCACTCCGTCGACCCCACAAGGCCCCACTCCTCGGCATCCCAGGTGGCGAAGACGATCGTGCGGCGGGAACGCCACCCTTTCTGAGCGGCCGCGGCAAGGGCATAGGCCGCCGCGATGACGGCGGCGGTACCGCTCACGTTGTCCAGCGCTCCGGGCCCCCAGGCGTCTCGATGGGCGCCGAGAACGACCCACTCGTCGGGGAGCTCCGAGCCAGGCAACACGCCGATCGTGTTATGGATCGGGTGCAAGGCCTCCCTTCCCCGCTCGGTATCCGTCGTGAGACCTGCCCGCACGGGGCCCGGGCCTGTGCGGTAGTGAAACGGCAACGCGCCCTGCCACCCCCGAGGTGCGGAGGGGCCGTCGAGGCCGGCGAGCAGCTCGGCCGCCGCCTCATAGGAGACGGGCAACACGGGGATGCGCGCGATGCCGATCATCTGCTCCTCCGGGACACGTCTCGCTCCGGGAAGCGACGGCCAGCCCGGCGTCGAGGGATCACCGGATGAGTTCAGAACGCTGCCACGCTGAACCCCGAATCCGGGCCGCATCGGGCCGCCCGGGTATACGTCGCCCGCCCGATAGCCGTCATCGGCCGGGTCCGAGTAGAGGATGAGCCCGGCAACCCCCCGTCGCTCCGCCTCGCGGACCTTGATGCCTCTGAAGGAGCGCCCGTACCGGGCGACGACGATCCTGCCGGCGACGTCGACCCCGAGGGAGTCCAGAACCGCGTAGTCACTCGGAAGCCCGAAGTTGGCGAACACCACGTCCCCCTCCGCCCGCCCTGAACCGGTGTGGGCGTTGAACGCGCGGAACGGATCGCGGGAGGGCTCGCCGGCTTCCGGGAGCTCGGGCTCCTCGAGCGAGATCGGTCGCGGGGCCGGATGGAGTCTCTCCAGGGAGACGAGCCGCGGGTGCGGGAGGTAGGCCACGAGCGTGTCGGAGTGAACGTCAAGGCCGGCCCGGGCCATCCACGCGAGAACGGAATCCCTCGTGATCTCCTGCGCCGCCGTGCCCGCCACGTGGGAGCGCGCTCCGAGGGCTCTCGCCCACCGTTTGATCGAATCGGGCTCGATCGCCTGCAGGAGCATCGCCTCGTAGCGCGCCTGGATGCGGCTCGCCTCCGCCCCGAAACCGGCGACATCGCCCTCCTGAGCCACCGCATTCGTCGGCGCCAGCGCAGCCGCCAGCGCCGCCGCCAGGCCGATGAGCCAACCCACCGCCCCCAGGGCCAGGCGGCGCCGGATCTTCACGGAAGGAGGTGTCGGCCCGCGATCGCCAGACCCTGCAGCGTCAGGTGCAGTTCGATCTGCTCGATCGTCTCGCAGTGCGGCGCGATAAGATCTGCCAGGCCACCGGTCCCGATGACGAGAGGGGCTGCCGGCTTCCACTCGGCAAGGATCCTCCTCACGATTCCGTCGATCGCATCCACGACCGAGTAGAAGACCCCCGAGCCGAGGCAGGCGATGGTGTTCCGTCCTATGACCCTCTCGGGAGGCGCGACGTCCACCTGCATAAGCTTGGATGCCGCCTGTGAGAGGCGCTCCATTCCCGCCAGTGGCCCCGGTGCGATCACGCCGCCCAGGAACACGCCCTCGGCAGTTATGCAGTCGAACGTTGTGGCGGTTCCGACGTCCACGACGACGGCGTTCCGGCTTCGCTCCGCGATGGCCAACGTGTTGGCCAGCCGGTCCGCCCCGACCTCGAACGGCTCGTCCACGTCGAGGCGGATCGGGACGCGATCCGCCGAAGCGGCGGTCAAGAAGACAGACTCGATGCCCAGCGAGGAGCAGACGCCCTCCCAGGCTCGGTCCAGGACCGGGACGACCGATGCGACGACCGCCCCGGCGGGCCGCGCTCCCGGAAGGCCGTCGTCGTCGAGGAAGCTCCGGACGAGGAGTGCGAGCTCATCGGACGTCCGGCCCCGCTCCGTGGCCAACCGCCAGGATCGGACCGTCTCCAGCTCGTCGAGGACGCCGAGTACGGTCTCGCTGTTGCCGACGTCGATGGCCAGGATCACGCTCTACCCGGATGCCTTTCGGGACGAAGCCCTTTCCGGGACCACAACGGCGTTCTCGACTCGGCGCAGAGCCCCGCGGTCCGGACGAAACAGAAGCGCCCCATCCGGCGCGATCCCCACGGCCACGCCCGTCATCGCTGACTCGGCGCCATCGACGAGGACGCTGACTCGGCGGTCCCGCAGCCAGTCGTAGTGATCCAGGAGCTGGAGGGCGCCGTGATCCAGCGCCGAGGCCGGCTCACACAGGAAGGCCTCGAGTCCATTCACGATCGCATCGGCCACTTCCGCCAGATCCACCTGCGCGCCGATCACCTCCTCGAGCGAGGTGGCGGCGGAACGCACGGCCGCCGGCACGGAGGAGGGCAGTGGCTTGGCGTTGATGCCCACCCCGACGATGACCTGTCGCGGCGCCCCTTCCAACCACGACGCCTCCGCAAGGATGCCACCGCACTTCCGCTCGCCCGCGTAGATGTCGTTCGGCCACTTGAGGGCGGGCCCGAGGCCGGAGAAGGCAAGGTCGAGGGCACGAACGACCCCGAGGCCTGCCATCACCGGAAGAAGCCCGGGGCTCTGCAGCTCGCCCGGGCGAAAGACCATGCTCAGATAGACACCGGAGTTGGGGGGCGAGTGCCAGATGCGCCCCTCCCTGCCCCGCCCCCCCGTCTGCTCGCGACCGATCACGATCGTGCCCGCCGGCGCGTCCTCCTCGGCGAGCCGCCTGGCCTGGTCGTTGGTCGAACCGACCTTGCCGAACAGATGCACGTCGGGACGCTCCCACCGCTCACGCAACTCGGCTTCGGTGCGGCCGGCCCACTTGGAGACTCGCCTGGCGCTCATGCCTGCCTTTCGCGTGTGGGAAGATGCATGCTCAAGGTGTAACGAGCAGCGACAGATCGAGCGTCGCCGCCGAGTGCGTGAGCGCTCCGACCGAGACGAGATCGACGCCCGTGTCGGCGATCGAGCGCACGGACTCAAGGGTGACGCCTCCCGATGCCTCGAGCAAGGGGACGGGCGGGTCGACTCCCCGAACGGCCCGAATGGCCTCCCGGAGCATCTCTGCGGTCATGTTGTCCAGGAGTATCCGGTCCGGCCGGTCTCCGGGCGGGCGTTCCAGGGCCGCTTCCAGTTCCGCGAGGTCCGTCACCTCCACCTCGACCTCGAGGCCGGCCGCCCGGGCGCGCTCGCTCACCCGATCCAGCGCCGCACCCACCCCACCGGCGTGCCGCAGGTGGTTCTCCTTGAGAAGAACCATGTCGTACAGCCCGGAGCGGTGGTTCTGGCCGCCTCCGGCAGCGACCGCTTCCTTCTCCAACCGCCGCCAACCGGGCGTCGTCTTTCGCGTGTCGACGATGCGGCAGCCGGTCCCTTCGACCGCCCGCACGTACCGGGAGGTAATCGTGGCGACCCCGGACAGACGGCCGAGGAAGTTGAGGGCGGTCCGCTCGCCGGTAAGGATCGCATGCAGCCGCCCGCTCAGCTCGGCAACCACCGAACCCGCCTGGACCCCTTCGCCGTCCGCGCGGCGCCAGTCGAGCCGGATCTCGGGGTCCAGCCGCCGGAAGACCCCTTCCGCGGGCCTCGTTCCCGCGATCACGCCGTCCGCGCGCGCCACGATCCGGGCCGAACCCCGCGCCTCTTCTGAGATGGTCCAGCGGGTGGTCCAGTCAGCCTCGCCGATGTCCTCGGCGAGAGCCGCCTCGATCAACGCCAGCTCCGATTCCGACGGCCGCTCGCTCATACCGGTCTCACCGGAGCCCCGGGGCCATGGCCGCCGCCAGCAAGTAGGCTCCACCGACCAGCCAGCAGTAGTACGCAAACCAGCGGAAGTGTCGCGATCGGAGCATCCGGACGAAGAGGTGAATGGCCAGGATCCCCGAGACCGTCGCAACGGCGAAGCCCACGATCAGCGGCAACGCAGCCACGCCGTTTGAAGCCCCCTCCCGCTCGACGAGCAACACCAGGGCGGCCCCGGCGATGGCGGGCACCGAGAGGAGAAATGAGAACTCGGCCATGCGGACCACACCGACGCCGGTACCCGCACCCACCGCCACGGTGCTGCCGGAGCGTGAGATCCCCGGCAGAATGGCGAGCGCCTGGGCGAGCCCGACGACCACCGCACCGAGAAGGCTCGGCCGCTCACGCACGGCGCCGGCCGCCGTCTGCCGTTGCGTGGTCCGGTCGATCGACCAGGCGAAGACGCCGCTGAGGAGAAGGAAGCCGGCGGCCAGAGACGGCCGCTCGAAGGCACCCTCGAGGAAGGGGCGCGCCGTAAGGCCGACGGCCGCGGCCGGCACCGAGGCCACGACGAGAAGGCCCACGTAGGCCCCCGAATCCCGATCGCCCGTCAGCAGGCCTCGCACGAGCTCGACGATTCGGCGCCGGTACACGACGAGCACGGCAAGCAGCGTGGCCACGTGGACCGTAACCTCGAACGCCACGCCCGGCACGTGGATGCCGAGCAGCGCCTGGCCCAGCACCAGGTGGCCACTGCTGGAGACGGGAAAGAACTCGGTGAGCCCCTGCAGTAGACCGAGCAACGCCGCTTCCAGCGGATTCATGAGACCTTCCGGATCGTTCCGGCGCCGGATTCGGCCGCCGGGGCGGAGCTATGCGCCGTCAACCGCCAGCACTTCCTCGTAGTAGCTCTCGTACAGGGGCACGATGAGGTCGGCGGAAAACCTTTCGACCGCCGACTCGCGAGCCGCGCGCGAGACACGGCTCCAACGCTCGGAGTCACTCAGCAGCTCGACGGCGCTGTCTGCCATCGCCTCGACATCGCCCACCGGGTGGAGACGGCCGGTGAGCCCGTCGCTCACGACCTCGGAGAGCCCCGAGCCCGCGCTGCCGACGACGGGAACGCCGCTCGCCATCGCCTCGAGCGCGACGAGCCCGAAGGACTCCTCTTCGCTGGGGAGCAGAAAGAGGTCGGCGCACGCCAGCAACTCCGCCACCGACTCCAGCTTGCCCAGGAAGGTCACCTGGTCCTCCCGACCCAGCTCCCGCGACAGATCTTCCGCTGCCTGCCGCTCGGGCCCGTCACCCACGAAGATCAGCCTCGACGGCACCGAACGAGCGAGTCGATCGAAAACCCGGACGACGTCCTCGATGCGTTTGACCGGACGGAAGTTCGAGATGTGCATGACGATCTTTTCGTCTTCCGCTGCCAGGGCGCCACGCTGGCATTCGTAACGCTCGCGCTGGTAGACGGCCGGGTCGATGAAGTTCGGGATGACGCGGATCGCACACTCCGGGCACTCGAACGCCTCGTACGTCTCGCGCTGCAGGTACTCGGAGACCGCCGTCAGGCCGTCGGAATGCTCGATCGAGAATTTGGTGATCGACCAGTAGGACGGATCCTGCCCGACCAACGTGATGTCCGTGCCGTGCAAGGTGGTAACCACCTTCACGTCGCTGCCCTCGCTTCGCAGCATCTCCCGGGCGATCCAGGCGGTGGTGGCGTGCGGGATCGCGTAGTGCACGTGCAGCAGGTCCAGACCGTGCTCCCGCGTGATCTCGTGCATCGAGACGGCCAACGCGAGGGAGTAGGGGGGATACACGAAGAGCGGGTAACGGTTGACCTCCACCTCATGGAAGAAGAGGCCTTCGTGGAAGTGGATGAGCCGGAACGGCTGGGCATAGGAGATGAAGTGGATCTCGTGACCGCGGTCCGCGAGCTGAAGCCCCAGCTCGGTCGCCACAGCCCCGGAGCCGCCGAACGTCGGGTAACAGGTGATTCCGATCTTCATCGCCTTCTCCACTCCCTCTCCACCAGTTCCGCAAGGTGCTCGATCGGTTCGGTGGCGTCCAGCCAGCGCAGACCCGGCAGTTGATGTCGAAACCAGGTCCTCTGGCGGCGCGCGTATCCCCACGACTGGCTCGCGATCGCCTCGATCGCCTCCTCTCGTCCGGTATCACCGTCCAGGAAGGCCGCGACCTCCCGGTATCCAACCGCGTTCATGGCGGGGGCGTCGGGCGGCACGCCGGCGGCTCGGAGCACCTGGACTTCCGCCGGCCAGCCCATCTCGAACTGGCGCTCGATGCGGCCGCGGATCCGTTCCCGGTGGAGTTCCGGCGGAAGGGCCATCCCGAACGCCATGAGCGACACCGGCTCGGCCGCCGGCTCGGCGCGCTCCTGCCACCAGCTGAGTGGACGTCCCGAGAGCAGCGCCACCTCGATGGCACGCGCCGCACGCTGCCTGTCCAGCACGGCCAGGCTGCCGCTCCACTCGGGATCCAACCTCTCCGACCAGCCTCTCGCCGTCTCGA
The DNA here is from genome assembly GCA_030608825.1 of Gemmatimonadales bacterium. Lineage (GTDB taxonomy): Bacteria > Gemmatimonadota > Gemmatimonadetes > Palauibacterales > Palauibacteraceae. Next base: position 2,654 of record JAUWDL010000010.1, on the reverse strand, counting down.
CCGGCAAGGACCCCAGCCAGCGGCGAAGCTCGGCTCGCCGCGCGGGATCCATCGGTGGTTCCGCGAACACGGGATGCGTAAGGGCGTGGAGAAAGAAGCCGGTGCCACCGGCGAGGATAGGGACTCGGCCCTTTCCGGCGATCTCCCGCATCCATCCTCTGGCGCGTCGCGCAAAATCGCCTGCGCTGTAGGGCTGGACGGCCTCCAGGAAGCCGATCCCGTGATGTGGTACGGCCGTGAGCTCAGCGGCGTCGGGCGCGGCCGTTCCCACTTCCATGCCGCGGTAGGCCTGTCTGCTGTCGACGCCGATGATCTCGCCATTCAGGCGGCGGGCCACGGCTATCGCCAGCCCCGTCTTCCCCGTGGCCGTGGCTCCCACGATCGCCAGGCCGACGGGCGGGCCGGCGCTCACGTCCTTCCGAACCGCCGGGCAAGCTCCTCCAGGGTCAGCCGAACGATCGTGGGTCGGCCATGGACGTCGTGACCCGGAAGCTCGGTGGCGAAGAGCCGATCGAAGAGATCGGCCATCTCCTCCGGTGAGAGGGATTGGCCGGCCTTGATCGCGCCCTTGCAGGCGAGGCTCTTGGCGATCCGCTCGTGCTGGTTGCGGGCCGCATCGACCAACGGCGAGCCATCCGCGAGTTCGTGGATCATATCTCGGAAGCAGCGCTCGGCATCGAAGTGCTCGTGAGGGTTCGGGCTCGAACGCACGATCACCGTCCGCTCGCCGAACGGCTCGATCTCGAAGCCCACCTTGCCCAGCATCTGAGCCAGCTCTTCCGCAGCGGAGTACTCGGAGGGCGACAGCGTCAGCGTAAGGGGAAAGAGCAGCCTCTGGGCCTCCCCCCCCGACTCGCGGAAGCGCCGCATCGTCTCCTCGTAAAGCACACGCTCGTGCGCCGAGTGCTGGTCGATGATCAGCAGCCCCCTGCGGGTGGCGGCGAGGATGTACGAATCGTGCAGCTGCCACAGCTCCGGTCGAAGCCGAGCTGCCAGAGGGACGATCTCGGCGGCCTCGGACGGCTCATCGTCACCGCCTGCCTCTGCCATGAAGAGCGCGAACTGGTCCGGGGCCGAGCCCTCACGCACCAGCGCGGGCGCTCCGTCTCCCGCCGTGGTGGTCGCACGAGCCACCCCGGTCGGCTCCGGTGCGCGGTCCAAGGGTGGTGTGCTGCTGATCCTGGCGAGCCGTCGCCGCACGGCCTCCACGAGCATCCGCTCGACCCGTTCCCGATCGCGAAAGCGGATCTCCGACTTGGCCGGGTGCACGTTCACGTCCATGGATTGGGCGGGCAGGTTCAGGAAGAGGAAGTAGTCGGGGCGGATCCCGGGGACGACCGTCGTCCGGTAGGCCTCGTCGACCATGTGCCCCAGGCTCCGGTCGACGAACGGCCTCCCGTTGGCGAAGGTGAAGCGGCGGCGGCCCGTCCGGGCCTCGTCCGGCCGCTGGATCAACCCCGCCACGCGGTGCTCGCCTTCCGGTCCATCCAGATCGATGAGCGACGAGGCCTCCTCCTCGCCCCAGATCTGAGCGATCCGCTGGCGCAGCGTGGCCGGACCCAGGGAGAGCAGCTCCCGGTCGTTGGACCGCAGGCTGAATCCCACCTGCAGATTGCACAGAGCCAGCAGGATCACCGCCTCGCTCGCGGCGCGAGTCTCCGCGGCCGCGCTTCGGAGAAACTTGGCCCGCGCGGGCACGTTGCCGAACAGCCCCATGGCGGTGACGGTCGTTCCCCTGCGGCGGGCGATCTCGTCGGCGGCCTGGACACGCCCGCTGGCCGCCCGGACCGCGGTGCCGACCCCGTCCTCCGAGGCGGTCTCCAGAGAGAACCGGCTCACCGCCGCAATCGACGGCAGCGCCTCTCCCCGGAAGCCGAGCGACGAGATGCGCGCCAGATCTTCGGCCTGGCGGATCTTGCTCGTCGCGTGACGATCCAGGGCCAGAAGTGCGTCCTCCCGGTCCATTCCGCACCCATCGTCCGCCACGCGGATCTCCGTCTTACCCCCGTTGCGGAGCGACACATCGATGCGGGTCGCGCCCGCGTCGAGAGCGTTCTCGACCAGCTCCTTCACAACCGAGGCAGGTCTCTCGACGACCTCCCCGGCGGCGATCTGGTTGGCGACATGGTCAGGAAGGATGTGGATTTGCGGGCTCATCGACGGTGCCGGATCTATGTATGTAAGTTGTAGAACGTTATTGTGTTATCATGTGTGATCTCGGCTGTCGTCTCAAGCACTTCTCCCCGGATCTCCGCCACCCGTCGGCAGGTATGGATCAGGTGCGACGGCTCGTTTCTCCGCCCTCTCTGGGGGACGGGAGAGAGATAGGGGCTGTCCGTCTCGATGAGCAGACGATCGGCCGGCACCCGGCGAACCGCTTCCGCGCCATCGAACCTCTTGAACGTCACGATACCCGAGAATGAGACGAACCACCCGGCGTCGAGCCCCGCCATCAGCAGCTCGTTCCCCCCGGTGAAGCAGTGGAGGACCCCGCGGACGCGCCCGGCGAACTCCGAGATCAACGCCGCCGTCTCCTCATCAGCATCCCGCGAATGGACGACCACCGGGAGACCTGCACGCTCCGCCAGCTGCAGCTGGCTCCGGAAGGCGTGCAGCTGCTCCTCTCTCGGCGAGTTGTCATAGTGGTAATCGAG
>JAUWDL010000088.1 GCA_030608825.1 Gemmatimonadales bacterium | reverse complement strand
CGAGCAGGCTAGCACGATCGGCGACGTGGAGACGGTCGAGGTCGCGGTCCGGTTCGCGGAGCAGCACAAGTCCCGGGCCGAGATGCTCCTGCAGAAGCGGGAGGCGGCCGAGGCCGAGCTACAGCTCAAGCGGGTCGAGATCAAGGAGATGACCCGGCAGCTCAAGAGTGCCCGCTCGCAGAAGGACGCGCTCCTGATGCGTGAGCGGCGGGCGAAGACGAGCCGGCGGCTGAACGAAGCCTCGGGAGGCGCCGCGGGCGCCTTCGACCGCGTGGAAGAGAGCCTGACGCGCGATGAGGATATGGCGGCGGCGCGCGACGAGGTGGAGCGCCACCTCGGAGGGGATGACCCGGAGCTCGAGGCGGCGTTCGACGATCTCGGCACTCGTCACTACGAGTTCGAGGGCGACGAGCTGCTGGAGAAGCTGAAGCGCAAGATGGAGGATGACAGGGGGTAGATCATCCCGCCAGGCCGTGTCGCCGTTCCTCGTCGATCGCCTCTTCCAGTCCCTCACCCGGCGGCACGAAAAACGGCTCCCACTTCTCCCTCGGTGAAGGTGGCGTGAGAAGACTCACCGCGACCATCAGTCCGGTGGAGACCAGCACCCCCGGAATCACGATGTAGTCGCTGCTCGCGAAGTCGAACTCGGTGCCTCCGAGGGTGAGCGAAAAGTCCACTCCCAAACGGCTCAGGACCGCGATCCCGAGCAGCGTGACCAGGCCTCCGGCCAGGCACGCCACGCCTCCGGCGACGGTGACACGTCTCCAGAGGAAGGCCGCCAGGAGCGCGGGGGTCAGGCTGGCTCCCACCAGCGAGTAGGCGTACAGGGCCATCGCCAGGATCGTGTCGAACTGGGTGATGAGCATCAAGGCGAGGACTCCGAAGGCGGCGATGGAAAGTCGCTGCACGCGCAGCATTCGCTGCTCGGAGGCTTCGGGGTCGACGAAGCGCTGGTATAGATCGCGGCTGACGTTCGTCGACGGGACGAGAAGGAAGGTGTTGCCCGTCGAGAGCACGATCGCGACCGCGGCGGCGAGCAGGATCGCGGCGCCGGCCAGGGGCAAGCCATGCCGTGCGATGTAGAGGATGATCGTCTCCGAGCCCGCGCGGCCGACGATCGACGTGGACTCCATCAGATCCGGGAACGCGGCGCGGCCGACAATCGCGAGCAGGGCGATGGCGACTTCGATGACGACGACGCCGGCCACCATACCCAGGACCGCCTTCCGTGCCGCGTTCTCGTTCTTGGCGGAGAAGAACTTCTGGTACATGCCGCTCTCGCCGAGGATAAGCAGGAAGGTGGGCGCAGCCACCCCGAACACCCAGAGCACGTTGTGGCCGCCGAGCGGCTCCATGTGCTGGGCCGGCAGGGCGCTGGTGACGGCGCCGATGCCGCCGAGCTCGAACACCATGTAGGGCAGTGCGAAGAGGACGCCCAGCGTGATGATGAGCCCGTTGAACACGTCTACCGTGACGATCGAAACCATCCCTGCCGCCGCCGTGAACAGCACGATCACGATGGCTGTGATGTACATGCCCGTTTCCGGGCTGATCGCGCCGTCGGAGACGATGCTCAGGATCCAGCCGCCTCCTCGAAACTGGTAGGCCGCGATCGTCACGTACGCGAGGATGATCGCGATCGTCCCCAGAACCCGAGCCATCGCGTTGTAGCGCTTCTCCAGGAGGTCCGGGACGGTGTACTCGGCGATCCGGCGAACGCGGGCGGCGAGGAAGAACGCGACGATGAGGCCCAGCCAGCCCCCCGCGCTGAACCAGAGCTCCGCGATCCCGGTCCGGTAGGCCAGACCGGCGCCTCCGAACAGGGATCCCGAGCCGATCCAGGTGCAGACGAGCGTGCCGACGAGCAGCGGCACCGGCACGGCCCGCCCCGCGACCATGAAGTCGTCGTGGCTCTTCACGCCTCTGGATCTCCAGAGGCTCACGCCGAGGAGAATCAGGGGGTAGAGGATCACTACGGCCAGCAGCAGGTTCATCCGGCGCCTCCCGTCTGGTTCACGTGAAGTTCACCGAACTAACAGCCTCGAAGCCGACGCCGCAACGGAGCCCGTCCCTCAGAACGCCCGTCCCGCGATCAGGTCGGTGCGCCAACGGAAGCGTCTCGTGTCGGAGGCCGGGTTGTCGCGCAGCGGCGAGGGGATCGTGGCGGCGAGCATGGCGGCCTGGCTGGCGGAGGCGCCGGAGACAGGCACACCGAAATAGTGGCGAGCCGCCGCATCCACGCCGAAGACGCCCTCGCCGAGCTCGATCACGCTGAGGTAGAGCTCGAAGATCCGGTTCTTGGAGAGCTTCTTCTCGAGCCGCCGGGTGATGAGCGCCTCCCGGAGCTTCCGGCTCAGGCTGCGCCGGGGCGAGAGGTAGAGGTTCCGGGCCAGTTGCTGCGTGATCGTGCTCGCGCCTCGGGGCGCCTCCTTCTCCTGCCACGCCTTCTGGATTGCCGCTCGCAGCTCGTACCAGTCGAAGCCCGAGTGGTCGAAGAACGCCGCGTCTTCAGAGACGAGAACGGCTCGCCGCAGGGAGCGTGGCACCTCGACGAGAGCCACCGGGCGGTACCGGAGCTCGAGCGGTTCGTCTCCTCGGGCCGCTTGGGCGATGCGGATGCGCATGTAGGCCGTCGTGTCGGGCCAGCTCTCGGCGTACCTCGAGACGGATGGGAGAGTGGCCCAGGTGAGTCCCAGCCAGGAGACGACGATGCCGGTGAGGATGCCGGCCACGACCGGAACCGGCCGCCGAAGAAGAGGCTCTCGCGGCCGCGGGGTGCCGGCAGAAGAGCGGCCAGGCCTCCCCGACCCCTCAGGCGCGCGCGGCTTCCTGAAGCGAATCGACCTGCTCCGGGCCCCCGAGCACAATGAGAACGTCGTTGGCGCGGATCTGCTCGTGCGGGCCGGGATTGTAGATGAACGCCCCATCGTCGCCGGCGTGCCGGATCGCGATGACAATGAGCCCCGTCTTGCTCGGGATCTGGGCTTCGGAGAGCGTCTGTCCCGCGAGCCGGGAGTCAGCAGGAACGGCGAGCTCCTCCAGGCGCAGCTTCAGTTCCTCGTCTCCGGTCACGACATCCAGGAAGCTGACCACCTGGGGACGCAGGAGGATCGACGCCATGCGGCTTCCCCCCGTGATGGTGGGGCTGATGACGTGGTCGGCGCCTGCCTTGCGCAGCTTTGCGATCCCTTCCTCCTCGGACGCTCGCGCCACCACCTCGAGGTCGGGGCGCAGCCCCTTGGCGCTCAGGCAGACGAAGAGGTTGGCCATGTCGTCCGGGAGGGCCGCGATCAGGCCGCGCGCCGTCCAGATGCGCGCTTCGTCGAGGGACTCGTCCCGCGTGGCGTCGGCCTCGACGACGAGGATGTCGTCTCGCATCGACCGGATCTGCTCGGCCCGGTCCGAGTCCTGCTCGATCACCACGTACGGGACGCCCGCATGGATCAGCTCCCGCATCACCTGGAGTCCCATCCGTCCTGCGCCGCACACGATGATATGGTCCTTCAGCTGCATCATCTTTCGCCTGGTCTTTCGGTGTCGAATCACGTTCGTGAGATCCATCTCGACGATCGCCGAGGTGATCAGCGCGAACCAAAGACCCATCGAGGTGATCCCTCCGGCCAGAAGGAAAGCGGCGACGAATCGACCCTGGTCGCCGAGGGGCCTGACCTCATCGTACCCGACGGCCGAGAGGGTGATGATCGTCATGTAGAGGGCATCGGATAACGTCCACCCCGGAAACTGCAGAAATGCGAGCGTCCCGATAACCGTGAGGACGCCCACGAGGAGTACCACGAACAGCGTACGGCGGAGGAGGGTGCGATAGTCCGTCATCCCGCCGGACCTTCTCCTCGTGCCTATCCAGATGGCTCCGGGTTCCCTGGGCGCTAGTGTTCTTGACGCTCTTGGAGGGTCCATCTAACCTGGCTCCGTTCGTCTCACTCCCCGGTGCTCATGCAACGTCACGAAGAGGAGCGATCGTGAACAAGACCGACCTCATCGACTCGCTTTCGCACCGAGCCGGCATCTCCAGCGCGGAGGCCCATCGATGCGTGAACGCCCTCTTCGACACTCCCGAAGGGATCATCGCTCGCGCGCTCCAGCGCCACGACAAGGTCCAGATCACCGGCTTCGGCACCTTTGAGATACGCCGGCGCAAAGCGAGATCGGGGCGGAACCCGCGGACCGGCGAGCTGATCCGTATTGGCTCGAGCACGACGGCCAACTTCCGCGCCGGAAAGGGGCTCAAGGACTCGCTCTAGCCGGCCTCCCGCGAGCGGCGAGCCACCACCGTTCGGCCCTTGATCTGGACTCCGCGGAGCCGCTCGATCACCAGGTCCGCTATCTCCGCATCGATATCCACCAGCGTGAAGCTGGATCGAATCTCGACCTTCCCGATCTGCCCTCCGGTGGCCCCGCTCTCCCCGGCGATCGCCCCGACGATATCTCCCGGCCCCGCTCCATCCCGCTTCCCGACGCTGATGAAGATCCTTATCCATGCGGGAAGAACCGCCTCGCGGGAAGCACGCGCCGCCGCGGCTCTTGAAGCTTCCATCGGCCGGCCCACGGCCGGCCCCTCGGGTTCGGGTCGCTCCCGCAGCAGCGCCGCCAGCGCTCCCGCCACCAGCGCCGCGGGTCGCTCCCGCAGCAGCGGCTCGAGGAGAAGGAGCTCGGCGGACACGTCTCCTGCCTGCAGGCGATCCCGCACGGCCTCGCGGAAGCGTTCCACGGAATCGCCTTCCTCCGCCGGAAGAACGGCGACGGGGCGCAGATCCCATCCGGCTCGACGGGCCAGGAGCGACAGCTGCGGCACGTGCAGCGCGTCGACAATCGTCATCCGTTGGCCGGCGGAGGGCATCTCTTTCGTGTAGGCTTCGAGGTCCGCGGGCAGGCTCCAACGCACGGCTGCCGCGAACTCCCCCTCCGTCTCGTCGGCCTCCGTGGTCACGAGCGTGTCGCCGGTGGGCGGCTCCGCTTCCGCATCGGGGGCATGAGCCGGAACGCCGCGTGAGCGCAGGCCGGAGCGCACACGCTCGGCCGATTCCCGGTCGGGACAGATGACGACGGATCGGGCCGTCTCCCTTCCCTCGGGCGCCGCTTCCTGCGCGGCCTTCACCAGTGCTGCCGCGAGCAGGTCCAGCCGCTCTTCTTCGCGCACAGCGGCTCCGTACCAGAGGATCTCGGGACGGGCGCCGCCGGTGCCGCTTCCCCCTGATGCGTCCGCGAAAAGCTCTTCGGGCCAGCGCCGTGCGCGTCCCAGCTGCCGCTTCAGCAGGTCGGCCAGGTCCCCTTCGAAGGAGGCGCTCGATACGATCTTCCGGGCCTCCGAACCCGCGGTGTCGAGGAGAGCCTCGGCCGACCCCCACTCGCCCAGCGCCACCATCTGATCGGCCCCGTCGACGCAGATCAGCTTCACGCCAGATGTCTGCAGTCGGCCCCGGCGGATCTCTCTCAGCAGCGGGACCGGAGGTCCGATCATGACCTGGGCGGCGCCGGCATCGGTCGCTCCTCCCGCGGACGGCCAGACGATCAGGTCCAGGGAGCGGTCCGACGGGTCGCCGGCGATAGCGGCCGCCAGTCTGAGGGCAGCGTCCCTGGTCGGAGAGAGGATCAACGCCTGGGTTCCTTCGCCGGTCTCGCAGTCCGATTGGGCCGCCGCCTTGAACACGAGCTCGTGCCCGGACCCGGCGGCCGCGAGCATCGCGATATGGCGGCCGCGCTCGATCGCCGGCAGAAGCTCGCGAAGTACTTCCGGCTCACGCCGAGGTCGATTCGCCTGCATGAACCCCCGATTTGGAGCCGAATGCCCCGGGAGATTGTTGACGACTCCGAGAACGTCGGCCCAGTATGGGCCGGCCGGGCCGTTTCGCGGCACTCGCAGGAACGTCCCTGCGCAGAGCCTGCTACGGCCGGCAATGTGCGATCCTGGCCCGACTTTGCCAACCGATCGTCGGAGGCACCATATGCTGGCTGACGTCCAGTCCCTCGTCTGGGGCCCGCCCCTGATCATCCTACTCGTCGGGACGGGTCTCTATCTGACCCTGCTCCTGCGAGGGATCCAGTTCCGTCAGCTCAAGCACTCTCTGTGGCTGGCCCTCATCAAGCGGCGCGAGGAGGGAGCCGAAGGGGACATCTCGCACTTCCAGGCTCTGATGACGGCGCTCGCCGCGACGGTGGGGACGGGGAACATCGTCGGCGTCGCCACGGCGATCGCGGCGGGTGGACCGGGAGCGCTCTTCTGGATGTGGATGACCGGGCTGGTCGGGATGGCCACGAAATACTCCGAGGCGGTCCTGGGCGTTCGATTTCGCGAGACGGACGAGCG
>JAUWDL010000042.1 GCA_030608825.1 Gemmatimonadales bacterium | reverse complement strand
TCTATCAGATCCCGGTCGCCGAGCGGCTCGCTCGAGCGGCCGAAGCCCGAGCCGGCGGCGGCGAGGCGTCAGACGCCACCCAGACCGACGCGTTCGCCGGGCTTCGCAAACGCAACGCGATCGTGGGATCCCTCATCGGGTTCCTTCTGATCGTGCTTGTGGGCCTGGGCGCGTTCCGCGTCCCTTAGGAGCCGGCGCACAGGAGCCTGCGGCAACGATCGAATCCACCGGGCTGTCCCAAGACTGGACGCTCGTCGAAACAACAAGGCACGCCACACGAGGCACTCCACAGGCGGTCGCCGGTACAAAGATCTCACTCAAAGGGATGCCGCCCGGGTACTCCTTCGGTCTCCACCGGGGACGCCTGAGAAGCAGCCACGAAGCCCGGACTCGGCTCGGATGAACGGACGTCAGATGGATCGCTATCTCGTTTCGCCACGGAGGTTGGGCGGTTCGCCGCTCGTGCCTCTTCTGATCCTCACGGCGGCCGCAGCGGCCGCGGCAGCCGGTCCGCTGCAGGCTCAGGACGCGGTTCGGCTCAGACTGGATTCGACGGCCGGTGAGTCGTTGACCTACAAGTTCGAGCTCAGCCTCGACATCGCCGTACCGCCGGAGCTCGGAGGCGCCCAGCGGCTCGAATCCCTGATGGTCCTCCAACAGACTACGCGGAACGTCCGAGGAGACACCCTCTATTTCAACTCCGCGGTTCAGGACGCCCACTTCAGCTTGCGGTCCGCCGAAGGCGTCGAGATGCTACCCGACGCCTCGGCAGACCTTGTCGGCCAGAGTTTCAGGACCGCCTTCACACGTCGGGCCCAGCCCGTCATCATCGAAATCGAGGGACAGAGTTCCCAAGCCAACGCCCAGATCCGTTCGGCGCTTCGCCAGGGCGGCTTTCCGACTCTGCCCGAAAGAGCGGTCCGCGTGGGTGACCGATGGAAAGACACGGTACGCATACGCGCGGCGGAGATGGGGATGGCGGCGCCGGGCTTCCTCATCCTGATCAACGACATCTCCCTGCAGCGTCTGAGTCGCTCAGGCTCATCCACGATCGCGGACATACTGGTGGAGACGGCTTACGACTTCGAGCCGGACCAGGGTGCCCTTCCCGGGGTCAGCGTGGAGATGACCGGATCGCGCGCCGACAGCGTGCGCTTCGACGTCACGCGGGGGCACTTTCTCTCGGCTCGAGGCGCCCAGGACTTCACGATGAGCCTCACGGTGCCGGGACTGGGCCAGGCCTTCGCCGTCCGGGGAAGCGGGGAATCGAGCGCCGGGCTGGTGGACTGAGAGCCGCTACGGCTCGAAGGCGTCGGAAAGCCGGAGCAGCAGCTCGGCCCTCAGGTAGTTCTGCTCGGCCATGTCGGGTTTCTCCCTGAGCCGGTAAGCCTCCCCAAGCGACGCATAGGCCAGATAGTACTGGGCCGGAATGCTCGCCCGCGTCGACTTCTCGGGCCACAGATCCCAATCCAGCAGGTAGTCGATCTGGTACACATCCCAGAGCAGGTGCTCGCTGCGGCCCAGATCCACCCAGCGGACGTCGAAGGCGTCCTGCAGTTGCACCGTGTCGGCGGTGTCTTCGAGGATGCCGTTGACCACCTTGTGCGCCAGCCCCTGCCGAAGCATGTGAGGCTGCAGCCCCCAGCGGTCATAGACCGGGGGCGCCGTCGCGGCGAAGTAGATCGGCCGGTCGTCCAGGGACTCCCGGATGATCTGGTAGACGAGAAGATCCGGGTAGTAGATCGCAGAGCCTCCACGAAGCGTTCCGGTCACCCACCGGCTGATCTGTACCGTGGTATCGTTCTGAACCACAAACGGGACGACGGGCAGTGCGTCGATCTCCTCGTCGGAAAGAGTGTGGATCGGCCGCGTCGGGGCGGAAACGTCCAGGTCCCGGTACGCGGAGATCGCCTCACTCGCCTCGAACGGCCGCTGGCAGACCGTCCGGGTCGGCGTTGCCAGCGGGTCCACGCCTTCCGGGCAGGGCTTGGTAAGCTCCCGCAGCTGCTTCGGGTACCATGACGTCCCGAGATACGAGTGTACGATGACCGTGACGTCCCGCCGGATCCCCTCTACCTCCTGCAGATACCAGAGCGGGAAGGTGTCGTTGTCTCCGTTGGTAAACAGAATCGCGTAGGGTTCCACCGACTGGAGGATGTTGTACGCCCAGTCGCGAGCCGAGAAATCTCCTCGCCGATCGGCCAGACCAAAGTTGAAGACGAGCGGAATGAGCGCCAGGCCGAGGACCGGAGCGGCCTTGCCGTATGCCCCGCGCGCGCCGTCCAGCCGCGATGCCAGACGCTCCCACACGACCGCGATGCCCATGCCCGCGTAGAGCCCCCACATGTAGAAGCCGAGCACGTAGAAGTAGTCTCTCTCGCGGACTTCGTGGAAGTCGACGGGGATGTCGGGATAGAGCGAGAAACCGTACTTGAAGTTGAGGTAGATGATGAGGCCAAGGGTCAGCGTCAGCAGCATCGCGAAGAAATACACAAAGCTGTCGCGATCTCCGCGCCAGTGGCGCCTCAGCCCGGTGAGGCCGAGTGCGATGAAGGCGATCGTCACGAGCCACCGCACCCGGCTGGGCAGCGTGTGCGCCCACTGCCAGTCGAAGTACTGGCTGAACATCGCCAGCTGCGCCGAGAAGGGCGACTGACGCTCGCCCAGGGGCGGCTTTCCGTACTGATCGCGCGCCAGCGAAGCACGTAGGGGCTCGCACACCGCCCCGTCCGGAACCGCGGCCGACACCCCCGGCACGAGCTTCAGCGGCGTGAGGGCCATGGAAACCAGGCTCTCGCACTCGGCGTCGGCTTCGTCGATGATCGGGTTTTGGGCGGAACGAATCGGTACGAAGAAGACCTGTACCGAGAAGCCTATCGCCACGAACAGGAGCGCGGCTCCCATCAGCCTCCAGCGAAGGATCGTCTTCCAGTCGTGCCAGAGCACGAAGAATCCGAGCGCACCGACCGGGAGCAGGGACATCGTGTGGTTGGCCGCCCCGAGACCCAGCAGAAAGGCACAGAGGACGAAGATCCGGTCGCCTCGAGGTGTCCCTGCGTGATCCTCCCAGACCATGGCGAGGTAGGTCACCACGGCCACGAAGAGCAGCGATACCGTGTACACCTTCGCGTTCACGTTGGACTGGTTCCACACCGTGAAGCCGGTGGCCCCCACCCAGACGCTCACGAAGGCGGCCACCAGCACGACCGTACGATTCGCTGCGAAGTGAGCCCAGATGCGGGCGACGGCGAGGAACCAGAAGACCGCCGCGGCGGCGGAGACCGAAGCGCTGAACAGATTGATGCGGGCGGCTACGCTCAGACCCGTCCAACCGAGGAGAAGCTCCCAGACGCGACCCATCACGACGAACAGCGGGTTCCCGGGTGGGTGCGGCATACCCAGAATGTGCGCCGTGGCGATGTATTCCGACGTGTCCCAGAAGGCGGTCGTCGGCGCCAGGGTGAAGACGTACAGAGCCCAAACCACGAGTCCGCAGATGACGGCCCATCCCCACACGGGGAGGTGTCCGACCTTCTCACGCTCGATCGTCATCACGGACAGGTCCAATGTCGCCACCGGGACGCTGTGGAAGTTTCCTGAAATGGACGGGCGCAACAAGCTAGGAAGGTCCCCCCACGCAGGCGAGCCCATCCAGCCTCAGGATGTTTGACATCGACTCGGAGCCCGAGGAGATTCCCGGCCCAGAGAGGCGTCAATGATGGGAAAGCCAGGACGAAGATCGCGCATCCGCTCCGAGATCGCCGAGCCGGCGGGCCACCGGCGCTACGTCCGCGGCCTTTTCGGACGAATCGCCCGGCGGTATGACCTGACCAACGATGTGATGTCGCTCGGCCTTCATCGCCGATGGAAGCGGTATCTGCTCGAGCTGGCCGATCTCGAGCCTGGATTTCGGGTGCTGGATCTCGCCGCCGGGACCGGCGACCTGGCGCTCGCGAGCGCCGATCGGGGCATGGGGGCGCCGTCGACGCGCGACGGAAGTGTGGTGGCCGCCGATCTCACTCCCCCGATGATCAAGGTCGGTCGCCGGCGCAGAGGCGCGGATTCCGTTCTCTGGACCGGAGGCGATGCCCTTCACCTGCCCTTCCGGGACGAGAGCTTCGACCGGGTCGTGATCGGGTACGGACTGCGGAATTTCGCCGATCTCGACAGCGGCCTCGCCGAGATCCGGCGCTGTCTGAAACCGGGAGGCAAGCTCCTGTCGCTGGATTTCGGCAAACCTCCGACTCCGGCGTTGCGACGCTTCTACTTTCGCTATCTGGAGGCCAGCGGCTCCTTCATCGGTTGGCTGCTGCACAGGGACGTCGACGCGTACCTGTACATCCCGGAGTCTCTCCGCCGCTATCCGGCCCAGCAGGAATTGATCGGGTTGATGCAGCGCTCGGGATTCGTGCGCTGCGGTTTCCTGGAGCTCCTGTTCGGCGCGATGGCGATCAACTTCGGAGAGCGCCCGGCATCCGTGGCAGGTTGAGGCGTGGCTGAGGCGTGGGGGAGCTAGCTCTCTCCCTCGGATTTCCAGAGAGTCAGCTGGCGCTGGCCGGTTTCGCTCTCTTCGAGCCGAGCGGTGAGCGTCGCGCCATCTTCCAGCCGCATGTCGTCGCGCATCTCCTGCGGGATGGTGATCCGTCCACCGCTCCCTACAGTGACCGTGGAGTAGTAATTCACACGATAGATGGCCATATGACCGCTCCCGGAGATGTCCGATGTGTTGAAGCCGATGTTTGGTCTCCGGCGGATGACGGACGAGGCCGAACCGCCGGTCTTTCCCGCAACTCCCGAATATACAGAGAGGTACCCCGGTCTCGACAGCCGTAGGCGGCCTTGCGGCAGATTCGACGCAGACGCGAGGTTGACGCCACCTGAACACCTTCCTCAGCGGCGGGCATGATCGACCGAGCCATCCACCTGCAGGGCATAGCCAAGTCCTTCGGCGCGCAGACGGCCGTCGAGGATCTCGACCTGTGCGTGCCGAGCGGGTCCATCTACGGCCTGCTCGGACCCAACGGCGCGGGCAAGACGACGACCCTCCGGATCATCCTCGACATCATCGGACCCGACCGCGGCCGGGTAGAGGTGCTGGGCAGCCAGGTGGACGACGCCGTGCGGTCGCGCGTCGGCTACCTCCCGGAGGAGAGAGGCCTCTACCCGAGGATGAGGGTATTGGATCACCTCGTCTTCCTCGGAGTTCTCAAGGGGATGCACCGAGCCGATGCACGGGCCGCGGCGCAGCATTGGCTCGAACGCCTGGAGCTCGCGGATCGCTCCAGGGATCGAGTCGATACCCTCTCGAAAGGCATGCAGCAGAAGGTCCAGTTCCTGTCCACGGTCCTTCATCATCCGGACCTCCTCATCCTGGATGAGCCGTTCAGCGGCCTGGATCCTCTCAACGTGGACCTGCTCAAAGAGATCGTGCTCGAGCGCCAGCGTCAGGGTTCCACGGTGCTCTTCTCGACACACCGAATCGAGGATGCAGAACGCCTGTGCGATCGCGTCTGCATGATCGCGGGAGCTCGAAAGGTGCTCGACGGCCCTTTGGGAGAGATCAAGGCCTCGGCGGGTCGCCGGGAAGTCCTCCTCGGCCTGGAGGGTGACGCGTCCTTCCTCCGGCAGCTGCCCTTCATCCGTCGCCTCAGCGACCACGGCAACTACTTCGAGATCCGCCTCGAGGATGGCGCGAATCCGCAGGAGATCCTGAAGGCTGCCCTCTCGGAGAACGTGCGCGTCCGCCACTTCGAACTGGCCGAGCCGTCTCTGCGCGAGATCTTCCTCGAGCGGGCGGGCGCTCGAGCGGCCGAGTCGGGCGCGGAGGGGGTCTCGTGAGCCGGAAGGCATGGGCCATCACGAAGCGCGAGTACCTGGAGCGTGTGCGAGCGCGGTGGTTCCTGGTCGCCACGTTCGGCCTGCCGGTTATCCTCGTCGGGCTGATCTTCCTTCCGGAGCTCATCGCATCCCGGGGGCGCTCCGGAGATGGGGGACTCAACCTGGGCGTCCTGGACTACAGCGGCCGTGTGGCGGGCGACCTGGGCGATGCGCTCGGCGACCGCTGGACCCTCCAGCCGGTCCACGAGGAGTATGAGCGCAGCGAGGAGGAGCTTCGTGAGGCGTTCCTGGCCACGAGCCTCGACGGCCTCCTGGTCGTGGGTGAAGATCCCGACGAGGGAGGTAGCGTTCGACTGCTCGCGCGCCGCGCCATCTCGAGTCGTCAGGGTCGCGAGCTGCGCGCGGGAATCCGGGACGCCCTCGTCGCCGCCCGGCTGAGGGAGCATGGGATAGAGGAGATCGACGCCGGGCGTCTGTTCAGAGGCGCCGACCTCCAGATCATCCAGGTGACGCCGGAAGGCGAGAGATCTAGCGAGGCTTTCCAGATAGTGGCCATGCTGTTCGCGGTCGTCACGTATATGATGTTCCTGATCTACGGCCAGCTGATCGTCCGAGCGGTGCTCGAGGAGAAGAGCTCCAACGTCGTCGAGGTGATGATGTCGTCCGTGCGGCCGTGGGAGATGATGCTCGGGAAGATGTTCGGCGTGGGTGCCGTCGGCCTGACACAGATCGCCATCTGGGCAGCTATCGGGGGTTTGCTCAGCTTGTACGGCCTGCCGGGCCTGGCATCGGTGCTGGCTGCAGAGGGCGTCGACCTGTCGCATGTCCGGTTGCCGATCGGGCTCCTCGCCTGGGCTCTGCTCTACTTCATCCTAGGGTATCTGCTGTATGCCGGCCTCTTCCTTGCGGCCGGAGCCTCTATGGGCAACGAGCAGGACGCGCAGCAGGTCGTGACTCCGCTGATCGTCATCATCGTCGTGGGCTTCATACTGGTGATCGGAGTCATCGAAAGCCCGGATTCCAGATGGGCGGTCGTCGGCTCGCTCGTTCCGTTGTTCAGCCCGATGATCGTACCGGCCCGGTTGGCGATCTCACATGTGCCTGCCATCGAGTTGGCGGGCTCGGTGAGCCTTCTCGTGCTGGGGATGTTGGGCTCGGCCTGGCTGGCCGGCCGGATCTACCGTGTAGCGATCCTCATGAGGGGAAAAAGAGCCACCTTGCCGGAGATGGTGCGGTGGATGCGGCACGGATGAAGCGAGGCGCCCACGTGCTGGCCGCTTCCTGGCTGGCTGCTTCCCGGCTGCCCGCAGCGTTGCTGGCTGCAGTGTTGCTGGCCGCCGGCTGCGCCCGCGGTGATTCGGAGGCCGTCCTCCTGGCCACCACCACTTCTGTCGAGGACTCGGGCCTGCTCGCACACCTTCTCGAGGCGTTCCGGCAGGAGGTTCCCGGCGCGGCCATCCGGCCTCTTGCCGTCGGCAGCGGTGAAGCACTCGAGCTCGGCAGACGCGGTGACGCCGACCTCCTTATCGTCCACCATCCGAGCGAAGAGGAGGCGTTCGTGGCCGGCGGGTACGGGGAGGCCCGCGTGCCGATCATGTTCAACGACTTCGTCGTCGTCGGTCCTCCGGCGGATCCTGCCGGCGTCGCCTCCTCCAACGCCGCCTCCGAGGCCCTGCGGAGGATCGCGGGTTCGGGCGAGCTGTTTCTCTCGAGGGGCGACAACTCCGGCACGCACTACCGCGAGCTGGAGGTGTGGAGGGCCGCAGACGTCGTGCCGGAGGGGAGGTGGTACCAGGATGCCGGGCAGGGGATGGGACCGGTGCTCCAGATGGCCAGCGAACGAGGCGCCTACGTCCTCACCGACCGCTCCACCTTCTACGCCATGGAGCCTCATCTCGAGCTCGCCGTTCTGTTCGAGGGAGACCCTCGGCTCAGGAACGTCTACTCCGTCATCATCGTCCGTGGCTCGCTGAGGGAAGCGCAAGCCCGAGCGCTCCAGGACTGGCTCACCTCGCCGGACGGCCGGCGCGCCATCGATGGCTACCTGGATGACTACGGCCGCCCGCTGTTCCATTCCATGACGCCCGGCGATGAGGCGCTGGAGGCATGGCCGGGTCGGAGTGCCGCCATGCGGACGCGCGGTGCCTCAGGGATTCCTGGCAGCAGGGCCTCGGAGGTTCCCTGGCGTCCCACAGCGGAGACGGGTCCGGCGGAAGGCCAGATGCGTCCCACCCTGCGCGCGCGTCTGCTGTGCCGGTCCGTGCCTCCGGCGCACGCCGACGCGCGCT
>JAUWDL010000196.1 GCA_030608825.1 Gemmatimonadales bacterium | reverse complement strand
CGTGTTGCGCAGCCCAGTGGCATAACGTTCGCCGTCCGCCTGGGTCTGCCCGGTACGCCCTGCATCGAAGCGCCAGATGCCGGCCCGCGTCTCCAGCTCCGGACATGGATCCTGGCCGGACGATCCCTCCACCCGGTCCTCGGTCTGACAGGAATTGGAGGGAGAGCCGACGTTGACGAATAGGTTGCCAGCGTCGTCGACGAGCGCCGACTTGGCCGCGTGCGATCGGTCGGATGGCAAGCCGGAGACGATCGTGTCGGGCGGGCCGGCCGGCCCCAGCGTGCCCGGCTCGAAGGGATAGCGGAGCACGGCGTCGTCGGGCGCGAAGTAGATGAAGCCATCCCGCAGGGAGATCCCGGTCGCGCTGCTCTCGCCGAAGCGCTCCATCACGTCCGCCCGTCCGTCGCCATCGTTGTCCCGGAGCGCCAGCAAGCCGCCGTTCTCTCCCTCTCCACGGCCTTTGCGCAGGGCGATCAGGATGTCCCCGTTCGGCGCCACGACGAGATGGCGGCCGCGGCCGATCGAGTCGGCTACGACGACGGCGCAAAAGCCGGGCGGAAGCTCGAGCCCGCCGTTCCCGGGGTCACACCGGGAGTCCTGGGCAGCGACGCCCTCCACTCCCGGCCCGAAGAGCAGCAGGGAAGTCACGATCGCTACCTGAAACGGGGTTCCGCGCATTGTCGACACCTCCTGGGGTTGGCCGCCTAATATGAGCGCTCTACGTTGCACGCGCATCAGGGAGGGGTGCGCCGGCTCTCAACCCGCAAGCGAAGGAGCTAGATGAAGACGCGAACGGTTCTCTGGCTGTCGGTCCTGCTGACAGGCGCGAGCCTCGTCGGTACCGCGGCCGGTCCGGTCGGCGCCCAGGTACCGACACCGGAGTCGGTGATCGGCTGGGAGCCCGGGGCAGACTACAAGCTTGCCGACTACGAACAGATCCAGGCGTACTTCGAAGCCCTGGATGCCGCGTCCGATCGCATTCGCGTCGAGAAGATCGGCGAATCGGCGGAGGGACGCCCGCTTCTTCTGGCGATCATCTCGAGCGAGGCGAACATGCGGTCCCTCGAGCGGCACCGGGAGATCTCGAGGCGGCTGGCCCTGGCTTCCGATCTCACCGACTCCGAGGCACGCGCGCTCGCCGGGGAGGGAAAGGCGATCGTCTGGATCGACGCCGGCATCCACGCCACCGAAGTGGCCGGCCCCCAGTTCTCGCTCGACTTCGCCTACCGGATGGTCACCGGCGAGGAGCCGGAGCTGCGCCGGATTCGCGACCAGGTCGTCATCCTCCACATGCCGGTGATGAACCCGGACGGCCTGGAGATCGTCGTCGACTGGTATCGGCGAAACCTCGGCACGCCGTACGAGACGGTCGGGCTCCCCGTTCTCTACCAGAAGTACGCGGGTCACGACAACAACCGGGACTGGTTCATGATCCTGCAGCCGGAGACCCGTGCCGTCGTACGGTTGCTCTGGGAGGAGTGGGTTCCGCAGATCATTGTGAACCACCATCAGACGGCTCCGTTCCCGGCCCGGATCTTCATTCCCCCCTTCGCCGACCCCGTGAATCCGCACATCCCGCCTCTGGTGATCGCTGGAGTCAACCTGGTCGGCACGGCGATGCAGCGACGCTTCGCCGAGGAGGGGAAGCCCGGCGCCGTATCGCGTCTCCGCTTCTCACAGTGGTGGAATGGGGGAGTGCGCACCGCGCCCTACTTCCACAATCAGGTCGGCATCCTCACCGAGGTGGCCCTGCACCGATACGCGACCCCCAAGTACTACGAGCCCGATTCTCTTCCGAAGGCTTTCAAGGGCGGGAAGGCTGCCGATCGAGCCAGCGTTTGGTACCCGGATCCGTGGAAGGGGGGATGGTGGCGAATCGGTGACGCCGTCGACTACTTCCTTACCGCCTCGATGGGGGCCCTGCAGGCCGCTGCCGGCATGCGGGAGAGCTGGCTGTTCAACATCTACCGGATGGGGCGTGACGCGATTGAAGAGGGGGCCGAGAACCCCTACGCCTATCTGGTGCCGCTGGATCGCCAGCGAGATCCGGGCGAGGCGCTGGAGATGCTGCGCGTCCTCAGACTGGGGGGCATTCGGGTGGAGCGGGCCACGGCCGGCTTCACTGCGGACGGGGAGAACTTCCCGGCGGGCACGTTCGTGCTGCGCGCCGCTCAGCCCTACCGGGCGCACCTGGTGGACCTCCTGGAGCCGCAGGAGTATCCGGACCGCCGGCAGTATCCCGGCGGTCCGCCGCTCATGCCCTACGACGTGACCGGTTGGACGCTTCCGCTCCAGATGGGCGTGAGTGTCACCCGCATTGACGAGCCGGTCGAGATCCCGCTGGAGGAGGCTGCGGAGCTGATGCCGTCGCCGGGAAGCGTTGCCGGGGATGCCTCCGAGTACCTTCTCTCCCCCGCATCGAATCTCGCCTACGTGGCCGTGAATCGGCTGGTGGATGAGGGGATCGGGGTCGGCCGGCTTGCGCGCTCGCACCCATCGAGAGAGGGTGATCTTCCACCGGGGGCCTTCGTCGTACGAGCCACCGCGGCCGATCTGCGCCCCCTGGCGGACGAGCTGGGCCTCGATTTCCAGGCGGCGGAGAGCGGCCTTCTCGACTCCCCGGACGTGATTCGCTTTCGGACGCCGTCCGTCGGCCTCTATCGTAGCTGGGTGCCCAGCATGGACGAGGGATGGACGCGATGGGTGCTGGAACGATACGACTTCGCCTACACCACTCTGAGCGACGCCGACATACGGGACGGTGGCCTGGAAGGTCTCGATGCGATCCTGCTCCCGCACCAGTCGGCCGAGGATATCCTCCATGGGCACACGTCGGGCACGATGCCCGAGAAGTACACGGGGGGCCTGGGTCTCGAGGGCGCTCTTCAGCTGAAGCGTTGGGTGGAGGCCGGAGGCACCCTGATCGCGGTCGACGGCGCGAGCGACTTCGTGATCGATGGCTTCGGGCTGCCGGTCCGTAACATCGTCAAGGACGTGCCGACAGAATCGCTCGCCGTCCCGGGCAGCCTGCTCCGTCTCGAGGTGGATTCCGCCGATCCGATCGGCTTCGGGATTCCCGAGGAGACGGCCGCGTTCTTCGTGCGCAGCCGGGCCTTCGAAACCGTGGCCATGGCCGGTGACGAAGACGAGACGCCGGTCGAGCGCGAGGAGGTGGATGTGGCGGCCTGGTACGGCCAGGAGGATCTACTCCTCAGCGGCTGGGAGCTGGGAGCCGAGAAACACCTCGCCGGCCGACCCGCCGTGTTGCGAGTGCGAGTCGGGCAGGGCCAGGTCGTGCTGATCGGCTTCAGAAGCCACTTCCGGGCGCAGCCTCGCGCCACCTTCAAGCTGCTGTTCAACTCGATTCTCGCCGCGAGCTCGGAAGAGCCCACCCCGGAGAACGTGGCGGAGGGCGAATAGTGCCGGAGCCGCTGCAGATCGCTGATCGCACCGTTTACGAGGGCAAGGCATGAGCGAGATTCTGGAGACCGTAGTCTGGGGCAGCACGGTCGGCCGCTGGGCGACCGCCGTCGGCATCGCGATCGTCGTCTACGCGGCTCTGTGGCTTCTGGTGAGAGTCGGGGTTCGTCGCCTGGCAGCACTCTCCAAGCGCACCAAGACGGAGATCGACGACCTCGTGGTGGCGATCCTCGGAAAGACCCGCGGAAGCATTCTGCTGGTGATCGCGGTCTACGCCGGTACTCTGTCGCTCGACCTCCCGGCCAGGCTTCACGCCGGCTTCCGGCACGCGGCGTTCATCGCTGCTGCGATCCAGGTCGGGATCTGGCTTTCCGCCGCTCTCTCGTTGATCATCGAAGGCTATCGGAAGAACGTCATCTCGGAGGATCCCGGAAGCGCCACCGGGATGAGAGCCATCGGCTTGATCGGCCGGGGCATCATCTGGGTCCTCGTCCTGCTGAGCGTGGCCGACAACGTCGGCGTGGACGTGACCGCGCTCGTGGCGAGCCTCGGCGTCGGCGGCATCGCCATCGCGCTCGCCATGCAGAGCATCCTGGGAGACGTCTTCGCCTCGCTGTCCATCATCTTCGACAAGCCGTTTCTCATCGGCGACTTCGTGCGCGTCGGCGACTATAC
>JAUWDL010000384.1 GCA_030608825.1 Gemmatimonadales bacterium | reverse complement strand
GTTGATCGCGCACGAAAGCCTCCGAAGAGCCGCCGCGGAAGCTCTCCGCTCGGCCGGCGCGGCCGAAGGCGGCCTGCCGGGTCTCGAGCACGTCGTGATCGTCGGAGGCCAAGCCGGTGAGGCCGATCTCGGCAAGCGGCTGCCCGTCCACGACTACGAGGCCTGGACCGCTGCCGCGTCGCCGGACCTTGATCCGGCGCCCACGCTCCGCGAAGACCTCGCGACCCTCAACTACTCGAGCGGCACGACCGGCACCCCGAAGGGGATTCCGCACTCCCACAAGGACCTGCCGCTCTGCGCCGAGCTCTGGGGCGTCCGCTGCCTGGGTCTCCGCGAGGAGGACGTCACCTACTCCAACGCGAAGCTCTTCTTCACCTACGGATTGGGCGGCGGGCTGCTCTTTCCCTGGGCCGTGGGCGCCGGCACCGTCCTCAACCCGGGCCCGGCGCGTGAGACGACGGCCGTTCTCGGCGTCATCGAACGCCAGCGGCCGAGCGTCTTCTGCAACGCTCCCACCGGGTACGCCGCCATGCTCGCGGTGCCGGATCTCACGGGCAGCTACGACCTGTCGTCGCTTCGGCTATGCGTCTCGGCCGGCGAGGCCCTGCCGGCCCCCGTCTGGCACGCGTGGAAGGAGGCGACGGGCTTTGAGATCATCGACGGCATTGGCTCGACCGAGCTGTTCCACATCTTCATCTCGAACCGGCCGGGTGAGGTCAGGCCCGGCAGCAGCGGCAGGCCGGTGGAGGGCTACGAGGCACGGGTATGTGACGATGACGGCCGCCCCGTAGACCAGGGAGCGATCGGCAATCTCTGGGTGAAGGGAGAGACCGCGGCTCCGTTCTATCTGAAGCAGGAGAAGCTCACGCGGGAGACCTTCGTCGACGGTTGGGTCCTTACGGGCGACAAGTACCACGTGGATGAAGATGGTTACTATTGGCACGCCGGCCGAACGGATGACATGCTCAAGGTCGGCGGGATCTGGGTCTCACCCGTCGAGGTCGAGAGCACCCTGGCCGGTCATCCCGCCGTCATCGAGTGCGCGGTCGTGGGGATGCCGGACGCCGATGATCTGATCAAGCCGAAGGCCTGGGTGGTCGCGGCGTCCGATTACGAGCCGTCCGCCGTGCTGGCCGAGGAGCTCATGGCGCACTGCGCCCGGGAGATGGCCTCCTACAAGCGACCGCGCTGGATCGAGTTCGTGACTGAATTGCCTAAGACCGCGACCGGCAAGATTCAGCGCTTCAAGCTGCGAGAGACCCGCAGCGCCTGATCAACCGCGGCTCAGCCGCTGCTTTCGGGTCGCTCCCGGATGAGGAGGCCGGTCGTCGAGACGCGCACCTCGAGCTCCGCGGCCTCATCGACCTCGACGAAGGTGGCGGATCCGTACTCGGCGTCGACGAACGGGGCGAAGAGCAACGGATACCGACGCCGTAGGTCGAAGAGGTTGAAGGGTTTGGGCGCCGCCAGCGTGTAGATGGTCCGGGGCTCGGCCCGCTCCTCGTCCAGATCCGAGTAACGGCCCGCAACGCGGTCCAGCTCGTAGGTGGTGTGGAAGCCCAGAAGGTTGAGCAGCGGCTTCCACTTCAGGATGTAGGCATCGACGTAGAGCTCGTCGCCTGCAAGCGTGAAGGTCTCCTCGCGGCCGTCCGGGAAGACGAAACGGGCGCTGAACTGCTGCTCACCGGCCGGCTCGGTGGCGACCAGGACCGCGATCTCTTCGCGGGTTAGCGCGCGGTAGCCCTGGGTCGCGACGGCGAACGTGGCGAACAGGGCAGCCAGAGAGAGGAATAGGGTCGCGACCAGAAGGCCGAGCGTGGCTCCGAAAGGGCGGCGCTTGCGGACGAAGGCGAGCCCGACCAGCAGGAAGGCGAAGCTCAGCAGCCCGGCGACGATCGCAACGATCGCCAGAGGATCGATGGAAAACATGGAGACAAACATACCCGGCTTTCGTCCCCTTGAGGAATACCGGGAGTACCCGCCCGAGGAGATGCGGCGGCGTGCCGCCGACTTCGCCGAGGAGATGCAAAGGCGCCGGACCGTCCGCCACTTCTCGGACCGCGCCGTGCCGAGGGAGGTGATCGAGGATTGCATTCGAGCGGCGGGAACCGCCCCGAACGGCGCCAACCGCCAGCCCTGGCACTTCGTGGTCGTCACCGATGCCGCCGCGAAGAGCCGCATCCGGGAGGAGGCGGAGAAGGAGGAGCGGGAGTTCTACGAACACCGCGCCCCGCAGGATTGGCTCGACGCGCTGGCTCCCCTGGGCACCGACGAGCACAAGCCGTTCCTCGAGACCGCGCCCTGCTTGATCGCGATCTTCGCGGAGAGCTACTCGATCGGGCCGGAGGGCGAGAAGCTCAAGAACTACTACGTGTCGGAGTCCGTGGGCATCGCCACCGGCTTCCTGATCGCGGCGCTCCACCACGCCGGCTTGGCGTCGCTTACGCACACCCCGAGCCCGATGGGCTTTCTGAACGAGATTCTGGGGCGTCCCTCGAACGAGCGTCCCTTCCTTCTTCTCGTGGTCGGTTATCCGGCCGAGGACGCTCTGGTGCCGAAGATCGGGAAGAAGGAACTTCCCCAGATCATGACCAATGTGGGAGGATGGGGGA
>JAUWDL010000003.1 GCA_030608825.1 Gemmatimonadales bacterium | reverse complement strand
CAGGTCGGCAAACTCACTCGTTCCCTCCAGCTCGATGAGCACGCCGATACGGTTCCCGAAGTGAATGTAGCTGGCGAGAACCCCATCCGGCGCCGGCTGGTATCGAACAAAGCGAGACAGGTCCAGGTTCTCCCCGATCTTGGCCCGCAGCTCATCGAGCTCGGCTCGCAGGGGCGCATCCGCCGGCAGGTCCAGAAGCTCTTCTCCCGGACGCGCCGCGCCCGCGCCCCCCTCGGCCAGCGCCGTGGCGGCCGCCCGCTGGGCGAAGGCGAGGAAGTCCTCGTTTCGCGCCACGAAATCCGTCTCGCTCGCCACCTCCACCATCGCCACGGCCCCGGTCGCCTCGTCCCGAGCCAGAACCACCGTTCCTTCCGTGGCCTCCCGGTGGGCTCGTTTTGCCGCCTTGGCCGCGCCACTCTGCCTGAGAAGGTCGATCGCCTTCTCCTCGTCTCCGCCCGCCTCGTGCAAGGCTCGCTTGCAGTCCATCATGCCGGCCCCGGTCCGCTCTCTCAGCGCCTTGGCCGCTGCAGCCGTGATCTCGGTCATCTTCGTCGATCCTTCCGATCGTCGTTATTCGTTATCTAGTGCAGCACGCCGTCCAGGACGGCGATCTCTTCGTAATCTCGGGTCAAAAAAAAGGCCACCCCGCGGTGGCCTTTGCAGCTCCTCAGCTCGCCCCGCGCTCCTCTTCACCTCCGGACGCGTCGGGCGAGACCGCCACCGCCTCCTCTCCCGAGGATGCGTCGTCATCGCCTTCCGCATCGGTCGCACCGGCATCGGTCGCACCGCCGTCTGCCTCCGAGACGCCGGTCTCCGCCGTCTCGCCCTCCGGGGCGCCGGCGACTGTCTCGCCCTCCGGGGTGACAGGGGCTTCGTCGGCGGCGGCATCGGCTTTGTCGCCCTCCGCGCCATCGGCCGCTTCCTGCTTCGATCCCTGCCCTTCAGCCTGGCCGTCCGTGTGGTGCAGCCGCGCGGCGATCACCTCGGGCTTGGGCCGACGACGCGGACGCGGCTTCCGTCGCTTGCTACGCGCCGACTTGTCCTCCCGCTGGGTCATGTCGGACGAGTAGGTGTAGACCTCGTCCTCGTCCTTCGCGACGGCGGCCAACTGCGGAGCCTCACGTGTCGCTCGCTCGAGCGAGTCCGCGATGACCCGCGTGATCAGGGCGACGGAACGAATCGCGTCGTCGTTGCCCGCTATCGGGATCGTGATCGTGTCGGGATCCGCGTTCGTGTCGGCGATCGCCACCACCGGGATTCCGAGCCGATTCGCCTCCCGTACGGCTATCTCTTCCTTCTTCGCATCGACGACGAAGACGAGGCCGGGCAGCTTCGACATGTCCTTGATGCCCGAGAGATAGCGGTCGAGCTTCTTCCTCTCCCGCTCCAGAAGCAGCTGCTCCTTTTTGGTATAGAAGTCGAACGCGCCTTCATCGACACCCCGCTCGAGCTCCTTGAGCCGCTCGATGTTCTTCTTGATCGTCTGGAAGTTCGTGAGCATGCCGCCCATCCAGCGCTCGGTCACGTAGAAGGCTCCGGCGCGCTCCGCTTCCGCCTTGACGGTCTCCTTCAACTGCGGCTTCGTGCACACGAACAGCACGGTATCGCCGGCGAGCACGGTCTCGCGAACGAGATCCTGAGCCCGCCCGATCTGCAGCAGGGTCTTCTTGAGGTCGATGATGTAGATCCCGCCGCGCTCCGCGAAGATGTACCTCTTCATCTTCGGGTTCCAGCGATGTGTCTGGTGCCCGAAATGCACACCCGCTTGCAGCAGATCCTTCAGAGCGACATCCGACATTCTAATGGCGACTCCCTGGTGGAGATCCAATCCTGTCCGTCTACCGTTTGGAGAACTGGAAGCGCTTGCGCGCCTTCGGCTGTCCGGGCTTCTTGCGCTCGACTTTGCGCGCGTCCCTCGTGAGCAGACCATGGGAACGAAGCACCGGGCGCTGGTCCGGATCGGCCTCGACGAGCGCCCGCGCCACGGCCAGCTGCACGGCTCCCGCCTGCCCCGTCGGCCCGCCACCACGCACGCGCACCAACATGTCGTACGACCCCTCGGCACTGACGACCCCGATGGGCCGCTCGACGACCTCCCGGTGCCGGTGCATCGGGAAGTACTCGTCCAGCTCGCGCCCGTTGATCCGCCAAAGGCCGGTGCCTGGACGCATCGTGAGTCTCGCCACGGCCGATTTACGCCGACCCACGGATTGAATCTGAGTGTCCGCCAAGCTTCCTCCTTAAAACTCCAGCGGCTCGGGCAGCTGCGCCTCGTGCGGATGCTCCGGTCCAGCGTAGACCTTGAGCTTGCGCAGCATGGCGCGGCCCAGAGTGTTCTTCGGGAGCATGCCCTTTACCGCCAACTTGATGATCCGGTCGGGGTGCCGCTCCAGCATCCGCCGAAACGGGATGTGGCGCTCCCCCCCCATGTAACCACTGTGCCGGAAGTACGTCTTCTGCGACGCCTTCTTGCCGGTCAGCCGGACATCCTTCGCGTTCACGACAATCACGAAGTCGCCCACATCCAGGTGCGGACTGTAGGTCGGCTTGTGCTTGCCGCGAAGGATCGGGGCGATCGAGGACGCCATCCTGCCGAGCACCTGGTCTTTTGCATCGACCACGTACCAGCGACGCTCGATCTCTCCCGCCTTGACCGTATACGTTTTCATCTCGAACGTGCATCGGGTCGGACCCGACGCGTCTTTAGCCTGGGGTTCCTAGTTGAAAAAAGGAGCCACCCATCACCGGCGGCTCTCGGCGAATCGCTCGCAGCCCAGAAGTTTATTTTTTACATGCCGAAGTGTCAACCCGGCGGCAGCTGCAACCGAGGGCTCGAGCTACCGGTGGAAGCTCTCCAGATTCCGCCGCAGGACACCGCTTCTGAGCCGTACCAGCGCGCGCTCGCGGATCTGCCTCACCCGCTCTCGCGACACTCCCAGGCGATCCCCGATCTCCCCCAGGCTTTGCGGTTCACCGTCCTCGAGGCCGAAAGAAAGCCGGATCACGCGGGCCTCCCGCTCGTCGAGAAGGGTCAAGCTCCTTTCCAGAAGATCGCGGAGCGCCGCCCGATCGACCCGATCGGCCGGGTCCACGACGGCCTCTCGCGCAACCAGCTCACCCAAGACCGTCCCGCGCATCCCGCGCATCCCCCGCGGATCTCCGAGCGGGGCATCCAGCGAGAGATAGCGAACCCCGAACGGGCTGCGAGGATCCATGGGTCCGCCCTCGAGCGCCATGCGGCCGCGCCGCTTCGACGCCGGTACCCTCACGATTCCGATCTGTTGGCGGATAGCCGAGATGATGGACTGACGGACCCACCAAACGGCGTAGCTGGTGAAGCGGACGCCCCTTCGTTCATCGAACCTCTCGGCAGCCTGGAGAAGACCCAGGTTCCCCTCCGTGACGAGATCCTGCAGCGGAACGCCCAGATGGCCGTAGCGCCTGGCGACGGAGACGACGAAGCGGAGGTTGGATTCGACCATGCGGTCGAGCGCACCGCGGTCACCGGCTCGGATGCGCCGCGCCAACCGTCTCTCCTCCTCCGGTCCGATCAGGGGGTGGCCGCCGATCTCCTGCAGATAGAGAGCAAAGGAGTCCTGTGGGGCCCGTGGGCGTACGTCGCCCCTGCGCGCCCGGGTGAGCGTGACGGTCATTATCGACTCTGTGGTAGATGAGGGCTCTTCGCCCGGAAACTCCGCCGCCGTCAAACGACGGCGGTCTCTAGCGGATCAGGTTCAGCAAGCGGTCCCAGCGTATCTCGGTCAACCACGGGAAGGGCGCAATCTCCTCGCGGTCATACGAATAGTAGATGATCAGCGGCTTCCCCTTGATGGCGTCGGCCGGCACGAACCCCCAGTAGCGGGAATCCTCCGAGTTGTCGCGGTTGTCGCCCATCACGAAGTACCGCTGGTCGGGCACGGCGATCGGACCCCAGTTGTCCCGCGTGGGCCTGTACTCGCCCTGCAGCCGGCCGTCCCGCACCAGGTAGGAGCGCTGCCAGCGAAACTGAGGGCTGTAGGGGTCCTCGAACGGGCGAGAATGCTGAGCGTACGGCTCGTCGATGTCGGCCCCGTTCAGGTGGAGGGCGCCGTCGACCATCTGCAGCGTATCGCCGGGCGCGCCCACGATGCGCTTCACGTAGTTCGTGCGCTCGGGCTGTCCGGCCGCCGGAGGCGGCTCGAAGACGACGATGTCTCCACGCTCGGGAGCGTCGAACGCCGGCAGCCGCGCCATCGTGCCGGGGATCTCGGCGCCGTAGACCATCTTGTTCACGAGGAGGAAGTCACCAACGAGGAGAGTGTTCTCCATCGAGGCCGTGGGAATCTGGAAGGCCTCGACGACGAAGGCTCGCACGACGAGGAAGAGAACGAACGCCACCAGAATGGACTTCGTCCACTCCCACGCCCAACGCACACCGCCGGGTCTGGCCGGCGCCACGTTCGGGGCCTCGCCCTGCTCGGGCGCGATTTGCTTTCCCATCGACTCCGCCTGTTGCCCTTGCCTCGCCATATCGACCTTCAGCCAGCCTCCGTAGGATCGGTACACGAGCCGCGAGAGGCCCGTTCCGCAAGCCTCGGACCGCCATTCCAACCGGACCGCGGCCACAAGTTACACGGGCCCCTCAATTCGCGCTCATCCAGCGCCCGAAGTGGACGCGGCCGAGATCACCAGGTCACGTCGATCTGGGCACGCTGCAGCCGCCCGCTGTAGTCGACGTACGCCACTTTCGTCTCGGAGTAGAAATCGTAGACTTCCCAGCCTCCTTCACGGTGGCCGTTTCCGGTTTGTTTCACCCCGCCGAACGGAAGGTGGGCCTCAGCGCCGATCGTGGGAGCGTTGACGTAGCTGATGCCGGTGTCCAGCCGCTCTATCGCCCTGAAGGAGGCTTCCACATCCCTCGTGTAGATCGAGGACGACAGTCCGTACTGCACATCGTTGTTGATCTCGATCGCCTCATCCAGAGATCCGAACTTCACGACCGAGAGGACCGGGCCGAATATCTCCTCCTGCTCGACCCGCATGCCCGGCTCGACGCCCGTCAGGACCGTCGGCTCGAAGAAGAACCCGTCGGAGAGCCCATCCCCCCGCGCGACCTGGCCGCCTCCGGCGACCTCCGCCCCTTCGGCGCGGGCGATCTCCACGTACTCCTCGACCGTTCGTAACGCATCCAGGTGGATCAGGGGTCCCACATCGACGTCGGGGTCGAGCCCGTCACCGAGCCGGAGCGCACCCGCCTCGGCAACCAGGCGCTCGACGAAGGCGTCGTGGATCTCCTCGTGCAGAAGGAGTCGGCTCGTGGCGGTGCATCGCTGGCCCGTCGTGCCGAAGGCGCCCCACAGCACGCCCTCGATCGCCAGATCCATGTTCGCGTCGGGCATCACGATCTGGGCGTTCTTGCCTCCCATCTCCAGGGAGCAGCGCTTGTGCATCCGCCCGCAGGTCTCGCCGATCTTGCTGCCGATCTCGGTGGAGCCGGTGAAGGAGATCCCTGCGATATCGGGATGATCGACCATCGCCTGCCCCGCGGCGCGGCCCGCGCCGTGGACGAGCTGCAGGCAGCGGGGCGGCACGCCCGCCTCCAGCAGGGCTTCGACGAACAGGTGAGCAGAGTGCGGAACGATGGCCGCCGGCTTGAACACGACGGCGTTTCCGCAGAGCAGCGCCGGCAGGATCTTCCAACTCGGAATCGCCACCGGGAAGTTGAATGGAGTGATGACGCCGAAGACGCCGATCGGGCGACGGAAGCTCATCGCCCACTTGTCGCGCAGCTCCGATGGGACCGTGCGCCCGAACAGGCGGCGGCCCTCGCTCGACGCGTAGTAGGCGGTGTCGATCGCCTCCTGGACGTCGCCCCGCGTCTCGTCGAGCACCTTACCCATCTCTCTCGTGGCCGCCCGGGCCATCCCCTCCTTGCCGCTCGTCAGCAGGTCGCCCGCGTGACGCAGGACCTCGCCGCGCTCGGGAGCCGGCACTGCCCGCCACTCCAGGAAGCCCTGCCGGGCGGAGGCTACGGCCCGCTGGACGTCCTCATCCCCCGAGAGCGGAAAATGCCCGATCAGATCCGACATGCGGGCCGGATTCCGGTTCTCGTAGGATTCGCCCGTGCTCGACTCGCACCACTCGCCATCTATGAAGTTCAGAAAGCGCGGCGCTTCACCTTCAGAGCCCCTCTCTCCGGTCGCACCAGCGGCGGGCTCGGCGACTTTCACGCTCATCGGTCTACCTCTCTCTGTCTCTTTTGGTCGGTTTCGGGTGGCTCATCGGATGCGGTTCGTTTATGGCTCGGCGAGCCGGACGACCAGCTCCTCCGCCTCGACCGTCACACTCCGAATCTCGGGAGGGATCTCGACGGCCATCGCCCGCGGGTTTCCCGCCGCGGTGGAGAATCCGAGCTGCGTGATCATGCCCGGAATCAGCAGCGGCGGGATGGGAAACAGCCCGGCCTGAAGACGAAGGATCGAGAGCTCGCCTCGAGCGGGGCCGGCGACCAGCGGGTGGAGGCGCGCCGTCACGCGCGCCGTGTCTCCGATGAACTCCTGGAGACGTCCGGCAGCCTCGGAATCGATGGAGGCGGCCAACTGCTCGAGATCGAGCAGAGCGCTCACCTGGACCGTCGAGTCCTGCAACGTGGCGAGCGGCTCGCTGACGCCCGGGGGCAGGGTGGGGGCGACTCGATACAGGACGAGGCTCTGGACCTCCGCTTCAGTGAGCCGCACCTCTACCGGCCCACCCTCCTCGAACAGGGACCGCAGCCTCGCCTCGGCGTCGGCGGCCAGCTCCTCGCTCGGCTCGACCGTGAAGGCCACGTCTGCCGAGCGACCGCTCCACCACTCCTGGATCTCGGGCCAGTACATCCAAGCCGCTCCACCACCGAGGGCGAGCAGCGTCAGACAGCCGACGCCGGCCAGACAGCTCCGGATCGTTCTCAAGGCACCGTTCCTCCCTTCGTCCTGTTTATCCCGTCAGCTCCGCCGAAGCCCGAACCTCATAGACCGCTCCGGTGGGGAGCAGATGGCTGCGCATGAGGTCCACGGCCTCGACCTGCCAGGCGCCCGAAACCTCCGTTCGTCGGACCAGGCTGTCCAGCACGCTACCGTCGACCCGCCGCCCCCGACGCACTCTGCCAAGCGTCAGATGGGGCCGGAACTCGCGTTCTTCTCGCTCGAACCCCAGATCCGCCAACGCGTCCTCCAGGTCACGCTGAAGGGCGGCGAGCTCCGGGCTTCGGTCCAGCCCGAGCCAGATGATCCTCGGGCGACGGATGTTCGGGAACGCGCCCGGGGCGGTGACCCGCGCCTCGAAGGGTCCGCGCCCCATCGCGACCCGGCCGAGCGCCTCGGCGATCGAGCGCTCCGACTCTTCCTCCACCTCTCCGAGAAACTTGAGCGTCAGGTGGACCCGGTCGGGTGCCACCCATCGGATACCCTCGAGACTGCGGAGATCTTCCGTGCCCGCGCCGATCCTCTCGCGGACGCACTCCGGCGGGTTGATCGCCACGAAGAGCCGCACCTTCACCCCTTGATCGTCGTCCGGGTTAACCTGCCCTCCGGAGGCCCAAGGGAGCAAGGTTGCCTGCCGGGAGCGGCCGCACCCTATTGTCGATCATGAGTACTTTCGAGATCGACGTCGGGAAGAGTGAGCTCTCCTTCGCCGCCGGCCACTTCATCACCTACGGCGGGGGACGGTGCGAGAGGCTGCACGGCCATAACTACCGGGTCGGCGTCCGGATCAGCGGCGAGCTGAACGAGGACGGGCTCGTCTACGACTTCGTGGCGCTCAAGCGCCGGGTGTCGGCGCTGGTGGCCGATCTGGACCACAAGATGCTGGTGCAGACGGAGAACCGGACGCTGGGCGTGGACGTGGATGACCGGGAGGTCCGCGTGCTGCACGGCGAGTACACCTACGTCTTTCCGCGCCGCGACGTGGTGCTTCTGCCCGTCGAGAACACCACGGCCGAGATGCTGGCCGAGTACCTGGCCGGGCTCCTGGTCGAGGAGCTCGGCGAGCGCTCGAACCTCGCTGCCATCGTGGTGGAGGTCGAGGAGTCACCCGGCCAGTCCGCGACCTTCCGGCGGTCGCTAGCGGCCGGCCCCCTGGCAGGTCGCTGAAGGGCGACCCACCAGGGTCTTTCAGCGACTGGCCAGGCTCGACGCCCGGTACTGAACGGCTTCGGCGACGTGCGTCGCCGTGATCTCGCCGGCTCCCGCCAGGTCAGCGACGGTCCTCGCCACCCTCAGGACCCGGTGGTAGGCACGAGCGCTGAGGCCGAACCGCTGGACGGCGGATCGCAGCAGGCGCGCAGCTTCGCCGCTCGTTCGGCAGAAGCGCCCCGTCTCGCCGACGTCCATGTCGGCGTTCGCCCTTCCCGACCACCGGGCGGTCGCCCGCTCGCGCGCCTCCATCACTCGCTCCCGCACGATGGCGCTCGGCTCGCCGCGCGGCTCCCGCCTCAGCTCCCGCCAACGTACGGGCGGCACGTCCAGGCACATGTCGATACGATCGAGCAGAGGGCCGCTGACGCGGCCGGTGTAACGCCGGACCGTGGCCTCGTCGCACTCGCAGGGGCTCTCCTCCGCTCCCAGCGCGTGCTTGCCGCACGGGCATGGGTTCATGGCCGCCACGAGCTGGAATCGGGCCGGAAAGCTCACCGCCGCCCGCACCCTGACGACGTGGACGACGCCCTCCTCCAGAGGCTGCCGCAGGACGTCGAGCGAGCGGCGGCGAAACTCGGGCAGTTCGTCCATGAAGAGGACGCCTCGGTGGGCCAGGGAGACCTCGCCGGGCCTGGGCACGGCACCGCCACCCACGAGTCCCGCCTCGCTGATGGTGTGGTGCGGCGCCCGGAAGGGCCGGGCGGTCACGACCTCGCCGCAGGAGAGTCGTCCCGCCACGCTGTGGATGGCTGTGACTTCGAGGCTCTCCTCCAGGTCCATGGCGGGAAGGATCGTCGGGAGCCGGCGGGCGAGCATTGTCTTCCCGGCCCCGGGCGGACCTCGCAGGAGGAGGTTGTGACCGCCGGCGGCCGCGATCTCCAGCGCCCTCTTGGCCCGGTCCTGTCCACGAACGTCACGGAGATCCGGTCCTTCGTCGACAGCCATGGTTTCGGGAAGCTGCGAGCGGGCGTCTCGTGCCGATGGTAGCGGGCGACCGTCCCTCAAAAACTCGATGACTTCTCCGAGGGATCTCGCACCACGCACGTCGATGCCGCTCACCGGCCGAGCCTCGCCCAGGTTGGCCTCAGGCACGATGAGGCCCTCGACATCGCCTTCGCTCGCCGCGTGCATCGCGATCGGCAACACGCCTCGAACGGGCCGGAGGTCCCCGGCCAGGCCGAGCTCTCCCAGCATCACGGTGCGGCCGGCGCGCTCCCCCGGGACGGCCCCGGACGCGGCCAGGATGCCGAGGATGATCGGCAGATCGAACGCGGCGCCGTGCTTTCGGACGTCGGCCGGGGCCAGGTTCACGGTGATCCGGAGTCCGGGCACGTGCAGGCCCAATTGCGCCGCAGCCGCCCTGATCCGCTCGCGCCCCTCCCGCACGGCGCTTTCGGGAAGACCGACGACCTGGATCAGAGGCGTGCCCCGCGTGATCGACACCTCGACGCGCACGCGTACCACGTCGAGACCGACCAGAGCGGCCGACGGAACGATCTGGAACATGTGCCGAGAGTGGGTCCGACGATCAACCTCGGCTCAAGCCCGCGTCGCGGCAGGATGGCCCCGGCACGTCGCGTCGAGCCGGACCCGCCAGCCAGGGGGCTAGATCGACCGAAGGCCCTTGAAGTGGTCGATCGCCTGCCGGATCCAGTCGTGCGCGACGTTCTTCGGATGCCAGCCGAGCAGCGCGGTCTCCTTCCCCTCCAGCTCCTTGTAGACCTCGAAGAAGTACTGCACCTCGGTCAGCAGGTGGTCGGGCAGATTGGAAAGATCGGAGATCTCATCGAAGCGCGGATCGTTAGCCGGCACGGCGAGGATCTTCTCGTCGAAGCCCTTCTCATCGCGCATCTCGAGGACGCCGATCGGACGGGCCTGCAGCACGCAGCCGGTGAACGTCGGATCCGTGACGAGCACGAGCACGTCCAGGGCATCCCCGTCCTTGGAGAGCGTCCCGGGAATGAACCCGTAGTCTCCCGGGTAGTAGACGGGCGAATACAGAACACGATCCAATCGAAACACGCGGTCGGTCGGATCGTACTCGATCTTGTTCCGGGTCCCCTTGGCGATCTCGACGATCACGTTGACGATCTCCGGGGCCTCGGTGCCGGGAGGCATCTCGTAGAAGTCCATGGCGTGCGTTCGTACCCGTGGCGTGGATCTCGATCCGGGGTGCATCGGTCCCGAGCGGACTATTCAAGGTAGCATCCCGCGGTGCGGGAGATGAGAAGCCGGGAGCGGGCTCGCTTGTGGAGCTCGGCCCACACGGAGAGCTTGATGGGGATGACCGCTACGACGGAAGCGAGATGAGGCCGACCGCCGCCGTGCGGCTCGACCGGCTGCCCTGGCCCGAGGTCGCCGAGCACCTGAGCCGCGACCCCCGGCTCATCCTTCCCGTGGGAACCTGCATGCAGCACGGACCCCACCTGCCGCTCGGAGCGGACGCTCTGATCATCACCCGACTGGCCGAGGCGATCGCCGCCCGGTACGACATCCTCCTGGCCCCCACCCTCCCGTTCGGGGCGGCATCGCCCCGGGACGCCGAGTACGCCGGAACGGCCACCCTCTCGGGGAAGACCCTGCACCGGGTCCTGAACGAGCTCGTGAGCTGCTGGGAGGCGCACGGCGTGGAGGAGCTGGTCCTCATGACCGGGCACGGCTACGGACCGCACCTGTACTCGCTGGCCACGGTCGTCAGCGAGACGGCTCGAATCCGTTCGGTCGATCTTCACGCGATCGATCTGTCGGCGTTCCTCGCTCAGCCCCACACAAAGGAGCACGCCGGAGAGCTCGCCACTGCGCTGTTGCTTCACCTCGCACCGGAGCTCGTGCGGTTGGAGGCGATCCGCGACGTCGTGCTCGAGGAGCGGAAGCTCCGAAGGCTGATCGCAGGCGAGGAGCCCGTCCCCGTCTCGGGCTCGATCGGCGTCGTGGGAAGGCCGTCGCGCGCTTCTGCCGAGACCGGACGCGCCATTTTCGAGTTCCTGATCGACCACATCGGAAGCGGACTGTTCGGATCCGGGGCGGAGGGCGGACAGGATGTCGCTTGAACGTACCGTGGGCTCGTGGACCGGCGTGGTCCGGACGCTGGCCCTGACCGGCGTGGTCCAGACGCTGGCCCTGACCGCCGCGGGCTGCCTCGCCGCCGCGCCCGACCTCCACGCGCAGGGGGGTGAGGAGCTGGACGCGGGCACCTACGAAATCCTCCTCAACGGCGAACTGGTCGGTCTGGAGCGTTTCGTGGTGCAGAGCGACGGGGCCGCCGTGCGCGCGGTTGCGCGCGTGACATCGAGCCGTGACGCCGCCGGGATCGTATCCGGCGAGGTCCGATTGCTCCTCGACCAGTCCTATCGCCCCGATCGGTACGAGCTGAAGCCCTCCGGCGGCTCGCTCGGCTCCGTCGTCGGTGTTCGGCGCGCCAACCGCCTGCGCATGCAGACGGAATCAGAAGAGGGCGAGAGGGTGAAGGAGTTCGTCGCTCCCGATGGTCTCGTCATCCTCGAGCGGGGCTTCGCACACCATTACTTCCTTCTGCTGGGGCTCCTCCGTGAGGGCTCCGGCGGCCAGCAGCTCTCCCTTGTCGTTCCCTCCGAGGGTCGGCAGTTTCGTGCGACCATTCGTGATGAAGGGGAGGAAGCGGTCCCTGTAAACGGGGAAACGGTCACGGCACGCCGATACGTGGTCGAAGGAGGCGGCGAGACCCATACCCTGTGGGCATCGGCAGATGGACGCGTCCTTCGTGTGGAAATTCCCACTCTGGGGTGGGCCGCCCGCCGGCGGCCCTAGCGACGCTCGACGGAGGCAGATGGCATGACCGAGGAGTCTCCGGGCGACAACGGAGCGCCCGAGCAAGCAGCGGATCTTCCCTCACTGCCGGCGCGCATCGCGCAGGTCTTTTTCTCGCCGGCCGCGCTCTTCGACAAGCTCAAGGCCAAACCGGCCTGGATGGGAGCGCTCCTGACCCTGATGGTGGTGAGCCTCCTCATCAACGTCATCATCCCGGAAGAGCTGATCCGACAACTCGTGATAGAGCAGCTGGGGGACAACCCGGAGACCGCGCAGATCGATGCCGCGATGCGATTGGCCGGGATCTTCCGTTACGTAGGACCCGTCATCTTCACTCCGATTCTGGCGGTTGTACTCGCGGGACTGGTCCTCCTGATCTGGAGCCTCATCCTGGGAGGCGAAGCCTCGTTCGCCCAGACGATGAGCATCTCGACGCACACGCTCTTCATCCCCACGCTCGGGGGACTGCTGACCGTCCCCCTGATGATCGCCGCGGGGGACGCCACCGTCGCCCTGAGCCTCGACCTCCTCTTGCCGGGACTCGACGAGGAGGGCTTCCTGTACGGTTTCCTGCACGGCCTCAACCTCTTCAGCATCTGGGCGGCCGTCGTGCTGGGCATCGGCGTGAGCAGGCTCTACCCGAAGGCGTCGGCGGGATCGGCCGCCCTCGTGATCCTCTCCCTCTACGTGGTCGTCAAGGCGGTTACCGCCGCCCTCTTTTAGCTGAGCGCTGAAACCGGGCGTGGCCGAGAGGCGTAGAAGGTAGCGGGCTGGGAATCCTGTGTGGTGAAGAGAGATAGAGGAGCTGAACGCGCATGAGCCGGGGCAGGAAGATCCTGATCGGTGTCGGCGTGGTCGCCGTCGTTGGCGTTCTGGCGGCGAGAGCGGTCATGGCCGGCGGCGAAAAAGCGGTCACCGTGCGCGCCGAGGACGTCCAACGACGTGACCTCGTCGCCAAGGTAAGGGCGAGCGGCCACATCGAGCCCAGGCGATCCGTCGACATCAGTGCCGACATCTCGGGGCGAATCGTGCAGCTGCCCGTCGAGGAGGGGCAGAACGTCCGCGAGGGCGACCTCCTGCTCACCATCGATCCGACCCAGTACGAGGCGGCCCTGCAGCGGACCGAGGCCTCGCTCGCCGAGGCGCGGGCGCGGGAGGTCCAGGCGCGTACCGACTACACCCAGGCACGGCGCGACGCCGACCGTCTGAGCCAGCTCAAGGAGCGGACGGAAAATCTCGTCACCGATCAGGAGGTCGAACGGGCGGTCACCCTCGCCGACGTGAAGAAGTCGTTTTGGGAAGCCGCCGAGCACGGCGTGGCGAATGCCCAGGCCGGCGTCAGCGAGGCGCGTGACCGGCTCGACAAGACCGTGATCCGGGCCCCGATGACCGGCCGCATCACGCGGCTCTCGGTCGAGAAGGGCGAGACGGCGATCGTCGGCACGATGAACAACCCCGGAAGCCTGCTGCTCACCGTGGCCGACCTCTCGGAGATGGAGGCCGTGATCGAGGTGGACGAGACGGACGTGCCCGAGGTCTCGATCGGCGACTCGGCCGCGGTCGAGATCGACGCGTTCCCCAATCGGCGCTTCGCGGGAAGGGTGACGAAGATCGGCAACAGCTCCATTCGTCCCGTGTCGTCAGCGACCTCGACGGCCAGCGATCAGGCGATCGACTTCGAAGTGCGGATCGCGCTGGATGATCCCCCGGAGGGCATCCGGCCCGATCTGTCGGCGACGGCGAATGTCGTGACCGCCACCCGCGAGGACGTGCTCGCGATCCCGATCATCGCTCTGACACTTATCGACGAAGAGGACTTCGAGCTGCTCGAGAACGAGCTGACCGCCGACGGCGACGCTGTCGAGTCGCCCTTTGCGGGCAAGGATGCCTCGCAGATCGAAGGCGTGTACGTCGTGGAGGAGGACGGCGTGGTCCGCTTCACGCCCGTCGAGATCGGGGTCACCGGCGACAACTACTTCGAGGTCCTCGACGGTCTCGAGGAGGGACAGACGGTCGTGTCGGGCAGCTATCAGGCGATCCGCGAGCTCCGGGACGGGACCTCCGTCGAGATCGAAGAGGACGACGACCGAAGCGCCAGAAGCGAGAACTGAAACGCATGGAAGCCTCGACACCGACCGTCATCGTCACCCGCGGCCTGAGCAAGGAATACGACATGGGCGCCGAGATCGTGTACGCGCTGCGGGGTGTCGACATCCAGATTCAAAGCAACGAGTTCATCGCGGTGATGGGGCCCTCCGGCTCCGGCAAATCGACACTCATGAACGTAATCGGGTGCCTGGATACCCCGACGGCGGGCGAGTACATCCTCAACGGCAGTCCGGTGCAGGATCTGGAGGACGACGAGCTGGCCCGAATCCGGAACCGGGAGATCGGCTTCGTCTTCCAGACCTTCAACCTCCTGCCCCGGGCGACGGCGCTGCACAACGTGGAGCTGCCCCTGATCTACGCGGGCGTGAAGGCGGCCGAGCGGCGTGAGCGCGCCGCCCGGGCCCTCGACCTCGTCAGCCTCGCCGACCGCATGGAGCACCAGCCCAATGAGCTGTCCGGCGGTCAGCGCCAGCGCGTCGCGATCGCGCGCGCCCTCGTCAACGAACCCTCGATCCTCCTGGCCGACGAGCCGACGGGAAACCTGGATTCCTCGACCTCCGCCGACATCATGTCGCTCTTCGTCGACCTCCACCGCCAAGGCCAGACCATCATCATGGTCACGCACGAGCACGACATCGCCGAGTTCGCCCAGAGGATCATCACGCTCGTGGACGGCATGGTCGCATCGAGCGACGCCACGCTAACCTCGGCGCCTTTCGCCTCGGCGGCCCCACCGGTCGTTAGCGAAGGCTAGTCGGGTCGGAGGCTTGGGATGAGCATCTTCGAAGCGCTCCGCGTCGCGCTCACCCAGCTCTGGGCACACAAGCTCAAGTCCCTCTTCTCACTGCTCGGCGTGGTCATCGGGATCACCTTCCTCATCGCCGTCATCACCGTCGTCGAGGGCATGAATCGATACGTCCAGGAAGACTTCGCGGGCTCCCTGTTCGGGGTGAACACCTTCTCGGTCGTCCGGCGACCGACGGTCCAAACGGGGAACCAGTCAGCGGAAGAGCGTCGGCGCCTCAACCGGAACCCATACCCGGACCTGGACGATGTCGAAGCTCTCAAGAGAGCCGTCCCGGACGCGCGCTACCTCGCCTATCGGGATGCGAGGCGGATGAGCGAGGTTTGGCACGGCCAGCGCCGGCGTCGCAACGTCCGCGTGATCGGCGGTTCCGAGGACTACCAGGACGTCCAGGGCTGGAAGATCGAGGCAGGGCGCGGACTGACGCCCCTCGATCAGCAGCGCGGACTGAAAGTGGCGGTGATCGGACCGGAGATCTCCGAGAAGCTCTTCCCCGCCGGGTCACCGTTGGGGAAGCAGATCCGGCTCGAGGCCCACCGCTACGAGGTAGTCGGCGTCTTCGAGCGGAAGGGTGGGCTGCTCGGGAACGTGTGGGACGCGGCGGTCCTCATGCCCTACGAGACGTACAACCAGACCCTGAGCCGCAAGCGGGATCGCGTCCTCGAGATCTCGGTCAAGACCAACAACGAGCACGAGATGCAGGTCGCGATGGACGCGGCCGAAGAGGCGCTTCGCATAAGCCGTAGGCTCAGGCCGGGGGAGGAGAACAACTTCTACTTCCAGACGTCGAGTGGGCTGCTCAGCGCCTGGGAGACGATCAACAACATACTTCTCGCCGCAGTGCCCGGCCTGGTCTCCATCTCCCTGGTGGTCGGCGGGATCGTGATCATGAAC
The DNA here is from genome assembly GCA_030608825.1 of Gemmatimonadales bacterium. Taxonomy (GTDB): domain Bacteria; phylum Gemmatimonadota; class Gemmatimonadetes; order Palauibacterales; family Palauibacteraceae. The sequence goes on along the minus strand of JAUWDL010000003.1, from coordinate 62 downwards.
ATCATGCTCGTGTCGGTGACGCAGCGCACCCGTGAGATCGGCGTACGCAAGGCGATGGGGGC
>JAUWDL010000135.1 GCA_030608825.1 Gemmatimonadales bacterium | reverse complement strand
TGGAACTCGATGCGGCCGTTCTTCGAGAGCGCGAGCGTGAGACGGGCCCTGACCATGGCGATCGACCGCTCGGAGATCGTGGAGGTCGTGAGGCACGGCCTCGCCACTCCCGCTGCCGGTCCGGTCGGGGCCTGGCACTGGGCGTACGATTCCGCCCGGCGGCCCCTCGCACATGCGCCCGACTCCGCGGCCGCGATCCTCGAGAGCGCCGGATGGCGGGATGTGGATGGAGACGGCGTCAGGGAGCGGGACGGGGTTCGGTTCAGCTTCGACATCTCCACCAACGAGAGTCGAGAGCGAGCGTCCATCGCCGAGCTCGTGCAGCGCTACCTGGCACAGGTCGGTGTCGAGGCCCGGCCGCGTATCCGCGAGCATCAGAGCGTGATCGCGGACGTGACGAGCCCGGAGCGGCGCTTCGACGCCTTCCTCCTCAGCTGGACACAGGGTCTGGTGCTGGACGAGCGCGACCAGTGGGCCTGCGACCGGATCGGGAAGCCGCTCCAGTTCACCAGCTACTGCAACCCGGAGCTGGACGCGGTGATGGACTCGATTCCGAGGGCCACGGACCGCTCGGCCCAAGAGGGGCTGATTCGCCGGTACGACACGATGCTCGCCGCCGATCAGCCGTTCACCTTCCTTTACGTGGAGAAGCGGGCCGACGCACTGCGCCGTCGGCTGCAGGGCGCGAGTCCGGACTTCCGTGGTGAGCTCGCCGACGTCCGGTCGTGGTGGCTCTTCCAGCCTTGATCCGCTACGCCGTTCGACGCCTTCTCGAAGCGGTACCGATCCTCATCGGTATCGTCACGCTCATATTCCTGCTTCTCCACCTGGCGCCGGGCGACCCGGCCACCGCCTACTTCAACCCGAACGTCAGTCCCGAGATCATCGATCGGATGCGCGAGAACCTCGGGCTGGACCGGCCGCTGCACGAGCAGTACCTGCGATGGCTGCGCTCCTTCTTCACGGGTGACTTCGGCTACTCGTTCAGCCAGCACCGGCCCGTGGCGGACGTCATACGGGACGCCCTTCCCAACACGCTGCTGCTCAGTGCCGTCTCGCTCGTCCTGATCTTCGTGGTCGGCTGCTCCGTCGGTGCCGTGCAGGCCGTCAGACAGTACTCTGCCCTCGACAACGTCACGACGTTCGTCTCGCTCTTCGTGTACTCGATGCCGGGCTTCTGGCTCGGCCTGATGCTGATTCTGGCCTTCTCATCGCCGGCCATGCCCGAGTTCCTCCGCCTGCCGATCTCGGGCGTGACATCGGTCGACTACGAGTTCATGGGACCCATCGAGCGCATGGTGGACAGGGTTCGTCACCTCGTGCTGCCCTCCTTCGCCCTCGGCATCGCGTCGGCCGCGGGCGTCGCTCGCTACATGCGAGGGTCGCTGCTCGAGGTGATCGGTCAGGACTACATCAGAACCGCGCGGGCCAAAGGTCTCTCGGAGTGGCGCGTCATCCTCAAGCATGCCCTGCGAAACGCGCTGATCCCGATCGTGAGCCTGTTGGGCCTCTACCTGCCCCTTCTGTTCGGCGGCTCGGTCGTCATCGAAGTGGTCTTCTCCTGGCCGGGGATGGGCCGCGCGCTGTACAACGCGATCCTCGCCCGAGACTACCCGGTCGTCATGGCCGCCAGCTTTCTGTTCGGCGTCCTCGTGCTCGGAGCCAACCTGCTGGCCGACCTTTCGTACGCCGTGATCGACCCTCGCATCCGGACGGACTGAGCATCGTGTTGAGCCGAGCGCGGAGAGAGAGGGGTCGTGAGACCTGGCGACGCTTCAGAAGGCATCGGCAGGCGATTCTGGGTCTCGCGTTGATCGTGCTCCTGACCGGGAGCGCCCTCCTGGCTCCGGCGATTGCCCCGTACGACCCGGACGCGCAGACCGACATCGTGGCCACCCGGTACCAGGCGCCCTCGGTCTCGCACCCGATGGGTACGGACCGCTTCGGGCGCGACATCTTCAGCCGCACGCTGTACGGAGCCCGCATCAGCCTATCCATCGGCTTCCTGGCCATCCTGATCGCCATTACGCTGGGGACTGCGATCGGAGCTATCGCCGGCTTCTTCGGCGGCCGACTCGACACCGCGCTCATGCGGGGAGTCGATCTGCTGCTCAGCTTCCCGCGTCTGGTGCTGCTCGTGGTCCTCGTCGCCCTCTTCGAGCCGTCGATCGCGCTCGTGACGTTGGTCCTTGGGCTCACGGGATGGATGGGGGTATCCCGGATCGTCCGGGGGCAGGTGCTCACGGTTCGCGAGATGGAGTTCGTCACGGCGGCTCGCGTGCTCGGGTTCGGGCGAACCCGCATCCTGGCGCGGCACATTCTGCCCAACGTCCTCACGCCGGTGATCGTGGCGGCCACCCTCGGCATCGGCAACACCATCTTGGCGGAGGCCGCGCTGAGCTTCCTCGGCCTCGGCGTGCAGCCGCCGACGGCCAGTTGGGGGAACATGGTCGCGTCCGGCCGCGATGCGATGCTCGATGCCTGGTGGATCACGACCTTCCCGGGGCTGGCGATCGTCTTCACGGTGATGGCCTTCAACCTGGTTGGAGATGGGCTGCGCGATGCCCTCGATCCGAGGAGGGTCGCGTAATGACTTCGCCGTTGCTCCAGGTTCGGGATCTGCGAACCTACTTCGCGACCGATCGCGGCGAGGCCCGAGCCGTGGACGGGATCTCGTTCGATGTGCGGGAGGGCGAGACGGTGGCCCTGGTCGGCGAGTCCGGCTGTGGAAAGTCCGTGACGGCCCTGTCGATCCTTCGGCTTCTGCCCGAGCCTCCGGGCCGCCTGCTCGCAGGCTCGAGCGTGCAGCTCCGCGGAGAGGAGCTCACTTCGGCCGCCGAGTCCAGGCTCCGCGAGGTCCGGGGCGGCGAGATCTCGATGATCTTCCAGGAGCCGATGACCAGCTTGAACCCGGTTTTCACGATCGGCCAGCAGGTCTCGGAGGCCATCCGTGAGCACGAGGCCATGTCGACCGGTGCGGGCGAGCGTAGGGGGGCCGCCGCCCGCCGCGTGGCGATCGAATGGCTGGATCGAGTCGGAATCCCCGATCCCGAAGACCGCTACGGCTACTATCCGCACCAGCTGTCCGGCGGGATGAGGCAGCGGGTGATGATCGCCATGGCCCTCTCCACGAGACCGGCGCTCCTGATCGCCGACGAGCCCACGACGGCGCTGGACGTGACGGTGCAGCGTCAGATACTCGAGCTGCTGGCCTCTCTGCAGACGGAGCTGGGAACGGCGGTTCTGCTGATCACCCACGATCTCGGGGTCGTCGCTCAGGTGGCCGACAGGGTGATGGTCATGTACGCCGGCCAGATCGTGGAGGAGGCGTCCGCGGAAGCGCTCTTCCGTGCTCCGCAGCACCCGTACACCGAGGGCTTGCTGCAGGCCGTCCCGGATCTCGAGGAGCGGCGAGAGCGGCTCGCCGAGATCCCCGGCAACGTGCCGCGCGCGACCGCGTGGCCGACCGGCTGCCGGTTCAGGCCCCGCTGCCCCTACGCCTGGAGCCGTTGCCGGGACGTTCCCGATCTCCGGCGGAGCGGCCCCGCCGAGGGGAGCTCGGCCCGCTGTTGGCTGACTGACGAGCCTGAGCGGCGGAGCAGCGGCTCCGGCTTCGGACTGAGGTCGCCCGATGGTCGGCGGGAAGGGGTCGGCGAATCGTGATCGAAGAGCCCGTGGGCGGACGCGCCGCGTCCGAGGGGAACGGAGGGGTTCTCCTGGAAGCGGAAGGGCTCGCCAGGCACTACGCTTCGAGCGGTCCTTGGGGAGCGGAACGGAAGACGGCAGCCGTGCAGGATGTCTCCCTCCGGATCCTGAGAGGCGAGACCCTGGCGCTCGTCGGCGAATCCGGCTGCGGAAAGAGCACGACGGCCAGGCTGCTGATGGGTCTCGAGCCGCCGACCTCGGGGACGGTCCGCTACCGGGGACGCGACCTCGGATCCATGTCGCGCACCGAACTTCTGGAGTTTCGGCGCAGGGTTCAGCTCGTCTTTCAGGATCCGTTCGGATCCCTGAACCCCCGGATGACGGTCGGCGGCATGCTGGGCGAAGTTCTGTCCGTCCACGCACTCGCGGCCGGCGAGGAACGGGGGCGACGCATCACCGAGCTTCTCGGCCTCGTGGGGCTCGGCCCGGAGGCGGCGGAGCGATACCCGCACGAGTTCTCCGGCGGCCAGCGGCAGCGGATCGGGATCGCCCGAGCCCTGGCGGTCGAGCCCGACGTCATCGTGGCGGACGAGCCGGTGTCCGCCCTGGACGTCTCGATCCAGGCACAGGTTCTGAACCTGCTGGCGGATCTGCAGGAGCGGCTCGGTCTCTCCTATCTCTTCATCGCGCACGACCTGGCGGTCGTTCGACAGGTCGCCGACCGGGTCGCCGTGATGTACATGGGACGGATCGTGGAGGCGTCGGATGCAGCCACCCTCTATCACGAGCCGCTGCACCCCTACACGCGCTCGCTCCTCGCGGCGGTGCCGCGTCCGTGGCCGCCTTCGGAGAAGAGGAGGGTGCCCGAGCTACGGGAGGGTGCGGATCCCCCCGATCGCTCGACGGGCTGCCCGTACCTCGGTCGCTGCCGGCATCCGGCGCGGGACGAGGAGTGCTCCCTCGCCCTTCCTCTGCTGGAGGAGCGATCGCCCGGCCGGTGGGTTCGCTGCATCAAAACCTGACGCCATGCCCGCTCGTAGGCGCCGCGCGGACCCGCTTCGCTGGGCGGAGTGCCGCCGCCGAACCACCTCGTGCTTGCCGACTCGGGGCCGCTTCGGCGCGACTTGACAGCCTCCGCGAGCCTCTCTTAGCTTGCGCCGCCTGTCTTTGGACGGGTCGTTCGGCTCTGCATGACGCGCCGTAGTCAAGGCGGCTGGAGGTTATTTTGAACAGCTTTATCGCGACAGCCTTGTGGCTGGTACAGGAAGCCACGCCCCGCCTGGGCGAAGGGCAGGAGTTCAACCTGGGCGAGATCTGGACGGCCGGCGGCTTCATGATGTGGCCC